>CAZSWX010000077.1:0-7963 GCA_964610865.1 uncultured Enterobacteriaceae bacterium | reverse complement strand
TGTCAGGATCACCATACACAACTGAAAAAAGGTGCTGGCCTTCCCTATTAACGTCGGACGCACTTCTATTGAAAGACCTGTAACAAAGTACAGCACGCTATACCCTAACAAAATGATTATGTCTCGGGTTATTACGAGCACGGCCAGCCAACTCGGAATGTGTTCCAGAAAAGCTAAAATCACAAAAGAGCTTACCAGCAACAACTTGTCGGCTAGGGGGTCTATAAAGGCCCCTAACGTCGTCCGAGCATCTAGCCAGCGCGCCAAAAATCCGTCCAAGGAATCCGTTATCCCGGCGAGAACAAACACTACAAGAGCCGCAGTGTAGCGTGCCTCGATTAACAGAATAAGAAAGACCGGAATTGCCCCAATGCGCAACAACGTGATGCAATTCGGAACATTTAACAAAGCCATCATCTCTTACGATCAATTCGATTACAATTTGGATCTTGGAGAAATTTTCATTCCACAGCTAACCGTTTTTTCAGTTGTCCAGCAGTCTTCACAGACAACATAGTCGATATTCTTACACACGTGTCTGTGTACGTCTCTTCTATAACCGTCCCCTTGTCGCGTAGCCACGCAATTAGATTGGTATTTCCTATAGGCAATTCCAGTTCCACTAACTTCTGATCGGCGGCAAGCAAACGACTAATTTCGGCCAGCAGCGGCTCCATTCCTAAACCATATTTGGCTGAAACCTCGAAATACGCCCCTTCTCCTCCTAGTTGTTCCGATGGTAGGAAATCGATAAAAGTTTCTTCGTCTCGAGGGCATGTCCATGGTCCCTCAGTGGAAGCCTTTCCAACTGACGGTTTATCGACTTTGTTCAAAACAGTGATCCTATTTTGTGAATTGGCGCCAATCTCTTCAAGCACAGTCTCGGTCACGGTTTTGTGTTCGACCCGGTGTTTG
The DNA here is from genome assembly GCA_964610865.1 of uncultured Enterobacteriaceae bacterium. Taxonomy (GTDB): domain Bacteria; phylum Desulfobacterota; class Binatia; order Bin18; family Bin18; genus Bin18. The sequence goes on along the minus strand of CAZSWX010000077.1, from coordinate 7,048 downwards.
TCTGTTGAGTCAAGTACGTGCACGAGTAGGTCCGCCCTGGTCACTTCTTCCAGTGTACTTTTGAAGGAATCTATCAACTGATGAGGAAGCCTATTGATGAATCCTACCGTATCAATGACCATTGCCACTAATCCATTCGGAAGTACCAGTCTTCTACTAGTGGGGTCTAACGTCGCAAACGGTTTGTCTTCAACCAATACATCGGCACGAGTAAGTCGGTTCATTAGAGTCGATTTGCCCGCATTGGTATAGCCGACCAGAGCTACCGTCGGAAAGGGCACCCGTTGTCGCTCTCTTCTGTGTAAGGAACGCGTCCTTTCAACTTCCGCCAATTTACGTTTGAGCGTCGAAATCCGCTCGCGCACGCGACGTCGGTCTACTTCTAACTGAGATTCGCCCGGGCCACGAGTTCCGACCCCTCCGCCCAGCCTGGACAAGTGACTCCATTGGCGGGTTAACCGCGGACGAAGATACTCTAATTGAGCCAACTCGACCTGTAGTTTCCCTGCTTGACTACGGGCACGTTGAGCGAAAATGTCTAAGATCAACTGACTCCGGTCTATCACTTTGCAACAAAGTGCCTTTTCCAAGTTTCGCTGTTGTGCCGGAGACAGGGCGTCATCAAATACCACCACACCGGTGTCGTTCTCCTCTCGGAGTTGTTTAACGTCTTGCACCTTTCCCGTTCCAATATAGAATGCGGGATTAATACCGTTTCTTAAAAGTTGAACGGTATGCCCCACTATTCTCAAACCTGCGGTCTCGCTCAGCGCCCTCAACTCTTGGATCGAATCCTCTGCCGATATATCGACACGATCGCTCCCGCCTCCACCTCTCGGACGATCGACTCCCACCAACAACGCTCGTTCTGGTTCAACAGTGGCCCGACGGTCATATCTCTCCCGGCGTCTACCCAATTGGTCCCCCACGGCTATTGCTAATAAAGCTATTTCACTTAAAGGATCCCACATCGCTACCAAAAAGAGCTTCTACACCAAGAAGCATTGCCTCCGTAGGTTCTACTTTGAGCTTTTCTGGAAGCGAAATGATCGTCTCCGACAAATCGGGACGAACTAAATGCAAAAATGTATCACACTTGCCCGTATGTCTACCTAATACATCCTTCAAGGCTACCAAATCCTCCTTGGTGATCGTTTCGGCGGGCAATTGAATGTGAAACTGTTCCACCTCATTTTTGGCCACAGAATCGAGAAGGACGATCTCGTTGGCAATGATTTGATGTCTGTCTTCCCCCACATCAACCGAACCCGTCATCATGACTGGCATATCCGAGTGGACCGCGACCTCGAAGCGCCGATACGCTTCCGGCCAGATTATAACCTCGACCCCACCGTGTTTGTCTTCCAATGTGAGGGTGGCGTACCGGTCTCCCTTCTTGTTGTTTTTCAACTTTAGCGAATGAACGACACCAGCAATGCGGACCTTGTCCTGGTGTTTACGTGTTTTTAGCTTTTCCGTATCTGCCGAAGTCACACCATGAAGACGCCCGGCATATTTGTCGAGAGGATGGCCCGTTATGAAAAACCCCAACGTCTCCCTTTCATGATTCAGTTTTTCTATGTCTGACCATTCCTCGGTGACCAGCCAAGCGGGTTCAGCGGGGTCTAGTGCCCCGTCCGCAAATAGTCCCATTTGATTGGGGTTCGCTTGTCCGCCGGCCTTCTGTGCCGCCCACTTCATAGCGTCTTCCATTCCAACGAGTAATTGGGCACGTGGCATACCGAAGGAATCGAACGCGCCGCATTTGATCAAACTTTCCATTACACGCTTATTTGTCTGGGTACTATGCACTCTTGAGCAAAAATCCAACACGCTGCGGAAAGGCCCGTCCTCCCGTGCTAGTTCGATGACTTCCACCGCCTTCGCTCCGACACCTTTCACTGCGCCCAGACCAAATCGAATGGTCTCACCGCGTACAGTAAAGCCTTCTCCGCTTTCATTAACGTCCGGTGGTAATACAGGAATATCATTCGCTCTGCATTCGGCGATATTCTTGTATGTCTTGTTAGTATCGCCCATCTCCAGGCTTGTGAGAGCTGCCATAAATTCCTGCCGAAAATGCGTCTTGAGATAGGCAGTCTGGTACGAGATCAGGGCATACGACGCCGCGTGGGACTTGTTAAATCCATACGCAGCAAACGTCTCCATCGCATCGAATATCTCAGCGGCCACTTTGTCAGGAACTCCGTTAGCAGCCGCGCCATGCAAAAATTTCTCACGTTCTTCTTGCATGACTTCCTTTTTTTTCTTTCCCATCGCACGGCGGAGATTGTCGGCATCACTGAGCGAATACCCTGCCAATATCTGAGCAATTTGCATCACCTGCTCTTGGTAAATCGTCACACCATAGGTTTCTTCCAATACTGGTTCGAGGAGCGGATGCGGGTAAGTCACCGCCTCTTTTCCGTTCTTGCGTTTAATGAATTGATCGGCGGCCCCACTGTCCAGTGGACCGGGTCGAAACAAAGCGATCACCGCGAATATATCCTCAAAACTGCTTGGTTTTAGTTGCGTGATGAGTTTCCGGATTCCGCTACCTTCCATCTGAAAAACACCTACAGTCTCGCCCCTCGTCAGGAGTTTGTAAGTGGGCTTGTCGTCTATAGGGATGGTCGCCAAATCCACTGCAAGGTCGCGACTTTGCTTCACACGAGACACTACGTCGTTCAGAAGCGTCAGTGTTTTTAGTCCTAAAAAATCGAACTTTATTAAACCGATAGCATCGACATCGGGGCCCGAATACTGCGTGAGGACGTTCTTGTCCTTATCAACGTAAAGTGGCAAATGTTCGACGAGAGGATCCGGCGATATCACAATGCCGGCCGCATGTTTGGACGCGTGGCGGAGGAGTCCTTCGAGCTTGATGGAATGCTGAAACAGTTTCTGCTCACGTTCACCCTTGTCTCGAACTTCTCTGAGCCGAGGCTCCATCTCAAGGGCGGCACTCAGAGGGTGGTCCTTGCCTTGGTTAGGAGCAGGGTACATTTTTGCTATTCTATCCGTTTCACCGTAGGAAAACTCCAGTACCCGCCCTACATCCTTGATAGCCTGCTTTCCTTTCAGTGTTCCAAAAGTAATGATTTGGGCTACTTTGTCTTCCCCATATTTTTCTTTGATGTACCGTATGACTTCGTCGCGACGCTCATAACAGAAGTCTACATCAATGTCGGGCATACTTTTGCGGCCGGGGTTTAAAAACCTCTCGAACAACAAATCGTAACGTATAGGATCTATATCTGTAATATTGAGCGAGTACGCTACGAGACTCCCCGCCGCAGAGCCTCGGCCGGGGCCAACAGGTATCTCTTGACTCTTCGCATATCCAATAAAATCGGCCACAATTAGGAAGTACCCAGCGAAGCCCATTTCCCCTATAACTTTTAGCTCGTACGCCAGCCGTTCTCGGTACTCAGACTGCCTGTCCGAGCTGTCCTCCGGGTTTCCGTTAGAGTCATTAAGACGGGCTTCCAGACCCTCAAGTGCCGTCTCCTCGAGAACGCGCTCCAGCGTAGATTCAGGGCTAACGTCATACTTAGGAAAATAGAAACGCTCAAACGGAAGTTCGACATTGCATCGTTCCGTAATGGCAAGGGTATTTTCAACCGCATCGGGGCAATGCGCAAATTCTTCTTTCATTTGCCCTGGGCTCTTCACGTAAAGTTGGTCCGTGCCAAAACGCCAGCGGTTTTCGTCCGAAATAACCTTCGCACTCTGCACGCATAGGAGGACTTCATGTGATTCCGAATCTTCCGTCCGCAAATAATGGCAATCGTTTGTCGCGACGACCGGCAACGACATCTCGCGGGCTAATTCGATCAATGCCGGATTGACTTTCTCCTGCTCCGGGAGATGATTAGACTGAACCTCCACGTAAAATCTATCATCAAAAATAGAAACATATTCCTCTGCCGCCTGTCGGGCTCTTTTCCCGTCATCTCTAAGCATAGCCTTCGCTAATTCACCGCTCAGGCATCCCGAAAGCGCAATGATCCCGCCGTTCAGCTCACGCAACAATTCTCTATCTACACGGGGTTTGCGATAGAACCCCTCTGTAAACCCGGCTGTGACAAGCCTGCACAGGTTCTTATATCCGTCGAGATTCATTGCAAGCAAAATTAGGTGGAAGTTACCTCCATGTTCTAGATCTTCCGCCCCGCCCCGCTGTTTATCGAACCGGCTATGCGGCGCCACGTACATTTCACATCCCAGTATGGGCTTGATCCCTTGGTCTATAGCCGACCGGTAGAAATCGATCGCGCCGAACATATTTCCATGGTCGGTCATAGCTACGGCAGACATGCCCAACTCGGAAATGGTGGGCATAAGGTTCGAAATCTTATTCGCTCCGTCAAGCAAACTGTACTGGGTATGTAAATGCAAATGCGCAAATCCCATAATGTACTCTCCGTCTTATTTTCGAGTCCTTTGGCCTATCCGTCAGGGTCCACCGCTAGGTTCAAAACCATCGCGAACATTCATTCTTGCTCAATAGAAGCAGAACGAATTACTCAATAAAATTAAAGGCTTAAAGGCTTGTTATTATTTTGTACAACTTTTGTGAAACTTCCTATCGGTAACATAAAAATCTAGAAGATCCGCGCTATTGCAAAAGTAAAGAATATTATGAAAACGAAAAAGAATTCTGGGCTAGTCACCTTCCTAGCTAAACCTTTCAAGATGCCTCCACCTATAGATGCTTTAATTTCTAGATCTCCTTTCATGTGATAAAACGCACCAGGCTCAACCCTTACACTTGAGTTACTAATTGTTATTCTTACCATTTTTAAGCGGATACCAGTCTAACTAGCAAAAAATAAAATTTCTGCCGTTCCTGGATCTGATGAGCCTCTCAATACCTTGTAAGACAAAACTCCTAACTTTAGTGTCTTCGCTTTCTTCAGAAGCAGCAATCTCTAAATCTTCATTATTCATAAACTAATAACACTTTAATCAAGGTAAATAACTACTGTTTTTACTAGAAACCATTTTGGGTAAGTTGAATCTTAAAACCCTGATTCTATAAGGATTTTAAAGCTTAAGGGTTGGGCAATAGCTCATGACTTATTGATTTTATTAACTATCCTATTCCCACTCAATGGTGCCAGGCGGTTTAGACGTTATGTCATAAACCACTCTGTTAATTCCTCTGACCTCATTGATAATTCTCGTACTTACATTAGCCAAAAAATCCTGCTCAAAGGGGTAATAATCCGCGGTCATCCCATCCAATGACGTCACCGCACGCAACGCGCAAACGAAATCGTATGTTCTTTCGTCTCCCATTACACCAACTGTTTGCACCGGAAGCAGAACGGCAAAAGCCTGCCAAATTTCATCATAAAGGGCCGCTTTTCGTATTTCGTCTATATAGATAGCGTCCGCTCTTCTTAGGATCTCAGCCTTTTCCTCAGATACTTCGCCCGGGATACGAATGGCTAATCCTGGGCCCGGGAATGGATGCCTTCCGATAAAACCATCGGGTATCCCCAGTTCTCCCCCTAAGACTCTTACTTCGTCTTTAAAAAGTTCCCGCAATGGCTCTACAAGCTCCATGTTCATTCTTTCGGGAAGTCCTCCGACATTGTGGTGACTTTTTATAGTTACCGAGGGACCACCGGTAAGAGAGACACTTTCGATTACGTCGGGATACAGCGTCCCTTGCGCGAGAAAATCGACTCCACCAATTTTCTTCGCTTCCGCTTCAAAAATGTCAATAAATGTAGCTCCAATAATTTTTCTTTTTTTCTCAGGATCCTTGACGCCAGCCAGCCGTGATAAGAAAGTCTCCCCGGCGTCAACGTGCACGAGAGGAATATTGAAATTTTCCCGAAACATCGTCAGGACTTCCTCAGTCTCGTTCTGACGCATAAGCCCGGTATCAACATAAATGCATGTCAACTGATCGCCGATCGCTTCATGAATCAATACTGCTGCAACCGATTTTTCTACACCCCCCGACAAACCACAAACCACCTTTCCTTTTCCAACCTGTTCCCGGATAATTTCTTTGGCAGTCCTTTTAAACGACTCCATTGTCCAAGTACCCGCACAACATGAAATTTCATGGGTAAAATTCTGTAAAATTTTTTGCCCACTCGGTGTGTGGACAACTTCCGGATGGAATTGGACGCCGTAAAAACCTTTTTCTTCATTTGAGATGGCAGCAAAGGGCGTATTCTCGCTTTCGGCGATAGCTTCAAACCCCTTCGGGAGAGAGGTTACCTTGTCACCGTGACTCATCCAAACCGGCTGCGATTCGCCACACGCGGAGAACCCTTCAAACAGTAAAGACTCTTTCAGTAGTTTTATGGTCGCGCGACCAAATTCTCTCTCGCTAGAACTTTGGACCTCGCCCCCGAGAATAGAGCACATGATTTGCTGACCGTAACATATTCCGAAAATTGGAATGCCCAAGTCGAAAATCTTACTGTCAATTTTTGGCGCGCTTTCCTCGGTTACGGAGGACGGTCCACCCGAAAGGATTATTCCGTTGGGACGAATTTTTTCTAACGCTTCTTCACTCTTTGAGAAAGGAAATATTTTGCAGTATACGCCGTTTTCTCTCACTCTTCGCGCAATTAGTTGCGTATATTGACTGCCAAAATCTAAAATAAGTATCATATACAGTAACGACTCTTGTGAGGTCCGCTTGGCTACTCCAACCGGTAATTGGGCGCCTCTTTCGTAATGATCACGTCATGTACATGATTTTCTCTTAAGCCCGCAGGCGATACCCGTACAAACCGAACCTGCGTTCTCAACCCCTCCAAATCCCGGCATCCCGTATATCCCATGCCCGCTTTCAACCCTCCCACCAATTGGTCAACGACCGCACCCAAAGCCCCTTTGTAAGGTACGCGCCCTTCGATTCCTTCGGGTACTAGCTTGGATGTACTGTCCTCGTTGTCCTGGAAATAGCGGTTTCGACTGCCTTCTCGCTCGCGCATGGCCTCAAGTGAACCCATCCCTCGGTATTGCTTATACGATCGTCCTTGATACAGAATCGTCTCCCCTGGACTCTCTTCTG
>CAZSWX010000076.1:2472-7980 GCA_964610865.1 uncultured Enterobacteriaceae bacterium | reverse complement strand
CCATAGCTTTCCTCCCTCTCCGATTTGTACTAAAAATTGAACGCTCACTCAGTATTTTCGAGTTTAACGGGTGAAGCATGCCATATGCCGCTTCTCAATGTCAACAGAAGAATGTATGTTTTTGTGGCCCTACAGTTCCCGAAGCACTGGAGAATCTAAATCGGCTGTTTTTTATAGGCGGCCCCAGGAGGAGAAAATGTTAAACGTTAATTTCAATCTTTTTATCGGTACATGCATTGTCGGAGGTGTTTTGCATTTCGCGGCGGTATCGTCGACCGTTCTTGCACAGGATAGCCAAGGCAATCCACCTTCGGCCTCCCTCTCGACAGGCAGTGGCGTCGACTCGGACGATGATGTGAATCCAAAGAGTAATGTGGAGGCGTCGTTTGAAACCATGACACTACGTCTCGCGCAGACGATTATTAGTGCAGCCAAGGAAGAGGCCGAAAGACAAGGATGGGCGATGAGCTTTGCAATCGTTAACGCCGCCGGCCATCCGGTCGCAATGATCAGGATGGATGGCGCGCGTTGGATCACAGCCAGGGTTGCAGTTGCGAAGGCATTTACGGCGGCCACGTTCCGACGATCGTCGGCCGCAGTGGAAGAATTGGCGGAACAGAGACCCGACTTGTTCAGAAGCGTATCGGAACTTGTGAGGGAACCTATGTTGTTGGCGGGAGGGGGGCTTCCAATCCTAATTGAGGGTAAGCTGCTAGGAGGTCTCGGCGCGAGCGGAGGCACCGAGGCTGAGGATATTGATTGTGCTCAGGTTGGGCTGGATGCCGTTGGTGCTCAGTAGGGTCGGAATGCCAGTGAACAAGGCGTACCATTTTTTGAGCCACTAACCGAATAGCGCCCGTTCCTAAATTCTCTGCGTGGGTGGGGAAGCGCTCCGCCGCATATAGCTCGCTAAAGGCAGCTTCGGATATTGACTATCCCGATTGACTTCCCGCTACAAAACTCGTGGTGGCGCACGCGAGATCTACCCAGAGGACGGTTTGGGACCACTATCCAACTAAGAAAGGCCGGCCAACGAGTGGCGAGACGATTATCAGAACTCGGGGCCGGTGCTCAGATGACTCGCGGCAAAGTGGTCAGCGGTTGACGACTACCACGGGAGCGTTTTAAGGCCGCAAGAGCAACACTGGGGGTTGTTATGAAGACGATGATTCAAATGGTGCCATCGATGCCGGTCGGTTCCAACGAAGAACGGAAGGCGCTCCGGCCAATAGGGAGGAATGTAGAACGCTACGCAGAAATGATTGATGATCTGGTGGATATTGTGAAGACTGCGGATGACCTGGGGTATTGGGGGATGAGTTTCATAGAGCACCACTTTCACTCTGAAGGGTTCGAGATGCTTCCTACGCCCGGTCTTATGAACGCATGGTTAGGGCCCTACGCAAAGAGGATGCGGATGGGCCAATTAGGGTACGTGATGGGGACGCATAACCCATTACGGGTCGCCGAAGAGACTGCAGTTCTCGATCATATCTTGAAGGGCCGCTTTTTTGTTGGCTTTGCGAGAGGGTATCAAGCCCGGTGGGTTCGAACGCTCGGTCAGCAGTTTAATACATTACCGACATTGTCGAGTAGAGAAACAGAAGCAGACTCGAGAGCCGATGACATTAACCAGAAGGTCTTTCGAGAAATGGTAGCTATTGTCCAAAAGGCATGGACCGAGAAGAGCTTTTCTTACGATGGTGAGTTCTTCAAGGTGCCGTTCCCTCATTCCGGCATAGAAGATTATCCTGGGTACCCGTGCGCTAGGGAATATGGTGCCGAAAACGAAATTGATGACCGGAATCGAGTGCGCGAGATCAGTGTAGTGCCGGCGCCGTTCCAGCGACCCCATCCACCTATTTTTGTGAGTTCTTCTGGTAGTCCTGGCTCCGCCAAATGGTCGGGCGAGGAGGGGTTCACTTGCTGCTATTTTGCTCCTATGGCCGGGGCGCGAATACAAGATGCTGCGTATCGGGAAGGGGCGGCTCGAAGGGGCAAAACGTTGGTGCCAGGCCAGGCACAAGGCCTCCTGCGATTTTTGTATGTGGGGGAGACCCGGGAGGCCGCCTACGAGAAAGTAGAGAGATGCATTGTTCCTTTCTTTTCGGAATTCGCCTCTCATTTTTTTCCCGTGCTGTTAGGCAACAGCAGCGGCTCAATGCTTCAACGGGTCCTAGATACCGGACTAATCATTGCGGGAACTGTCGATGATGTGAAGCGACAAGTTGAAGCCATCTATGACGAAATACCCTTCGAGTATTTTTCTATGGTCTGTTATAACGGACTCGAGCCGAGAGAACAGCTTATGGAGGATATTGAGTTGTTCGCCCGTAAGGTCGCGCCAGAATTCGGTTAGGACTCTTTGGACCTATCGGTGAGGGAGATACAACGGCACACGGTCGGTCGTTTTGAACATTCTGTTGCGGGAATGACGCGAGGGCCTAAAAACGGTATAACGAGTTTCCTCCCCGCACGCGGTGATATTAGGTAATGCTTTTAAGTCGGATTGGTAGGGGCTATGAACGGTTACCAGGAAGTGATTCAGGCGACGGCAAAAAAAATTCTCATGTTCCTCCGCACAATGGAGGAGACTCAGGACAACATCAATTTTACGCGTATTACCGAATCCCAGACAAAGATTAGAACTGTATCCGCAGCGTCCTTAGATATCGCATTATCCGAAATGCGCGCCTTCACGCCACCCGATGAGGATACCGAATTTCATGCGTCTTTAATCGCCGCGCTGACACACCTTGAAAATGCACGCGACGCGTTCACGAATGCGCGTCCGGGTTCTGACATAGGAGCCGCCTTTGTGCAAAGTCGGTTTTCTCAATGCAGGGCCCTCGATGTCTTGTACAACCACCGTGCGGATCTGCCTGCGCTGGAGACATATTGGTTTCTTGCGGATACCGACCGAACGACCCGGACTACTTTGATCTCATCGGGCGATTCTCTTCCCGCGGTAGGTATGATGAACCGCCCACGGATACAAAAACATGAAGATTATTCCTTGTATGTCCCTGAATATTACACCCCGCAAGAGAAATGGCCTCTGATCGTTTGTCTTCACGGGGGGTACGGGCGCGGTGACGATTATATATGGACGTGGTTGCGGCCGGCGCAGAGTCGCGGGTATGTTCTGCTCTCGCCAAAATCGAAGGGCGTGACATGGTCCGTGCTCCAACCCCCTGTCGATACGAAATCAATACGTGCGATGGTTGATGAGGTTCTAGAGGAGTATGCAATAGATAGGAATCGCGTATACCTGACGGGCCTTTCTGACGGCGGGACATACACGTACCTTTTCGGCTTGGCTGAGTCTGAGCTCTTCGCTGGGATCGCGCCAATCGCAGGGGAACTTAGTCCCGCGACCGATGGGATGTTGCGACAAAAACAAGGACTAGGCTTGCCTATCCATGTCGTACATGGGGTTCACGACTTTATTTTCCCGGTGGAATCCATTCGGTCCTCGGTCGAGCTCTTAGAGCATATTGGGTATAATGTGAAGTATACCGAGTTGCCCGATTGGAGCCACGCGATGACCTACCACATCAATGAGACCATAGTTTTTCCCTGGTTCGAGAGCTTGGCATCGAAATAACTGAAGGCCCAGTGCCTAAATTATAAATATGGAGGCAGAAAATGTCCCAGGATATGGAATCACGTGTTGCAGCCCTAGAATTAAAAATTCAGGATTTGGAAGACCGTGAAGCAATCCGGAATCTGCGCTTCCGTTATCATGAGTGCATTAATAGTCAGGAGCTCGCGCAAATCCCCGATCTTTTTACGGATGATGCTGTTCTAGACTTTGATTACCTTGGGAATGCCCGGGGTCGTCCAGAGCTTCAAAAGTTTTTCGCCAAGGTGGAGGGCCTATTGTCGTTCGTGAAGCAGTTCATGCACAATCACGCTGTCAGAATTACGGGAGACACTGGGACCGGCTATGCATACCTTGAAGCAAAGACGATATCCAAGGGAGAGGCGTACTTTGTTGCTGCTCGATACGACGACGAGTATGTGCGGCAGAACGGAGAGTGGAAATTCAAGAAGATGTCTTTGACCCCATACTTTACCGTTCCTTTCCAAGAAGGCTGGGCCCAGGAGGACCGCTTTAAAATGGGCCGCTAGCGCGCCTCATGTCTCCGTGGTAGGTATTTCCCCCTGGTAGGTCTTGGCCTTGTTTATCGGTTCATCACCAGGAGGCAGGAGTGAGGCGCCAAAAGACTGGGTTTCTATACGCGTATGTGGTAGCCCAGCGTGTTTCCCTTAGGCCATGGGGACCACCAGAAACCGAGTCGACCCCTGCCAATAAGGTGTTAGTCTGAATTCGCGAACCAAGAATCTCACGGACCGCCTCGTTCAACGATACGTTCGTTTCCTGTGGCGACGAAGACCGTTGGTAATCTTTCTATTGGGTGTGGTTACGTTCTTTTGGCTCGTGCAGGCGAGATCTGTAGAGATGTATAGTCAATTTTCGGATCTCCTTCCGCAGTCTCACCCCTATGTCGAAGCTTATAATCACCACAAGGGGTTATTTGGGGGTGCCGCAAATGTTTTGACCATGGTTTTGCAGGTCAAGGACGGTGATATTTTTACTAAACGCACCTTGGAACAGGTGAAGTTACTCACAGAGGAAATGGCGCTGATCACCGGGGTGGACCATAACCAGATCGCCTCCATCTATCACGTCAAAATAAGAAATTTAAAAACGGCCCCGGGTGGTATCATTCGTTCCGTACCGGTACTACCCGCCGAGATTCCGTCAGACCCAGCCGCTTTAAATAGACTCCGAATGGAGATGTTCAACAACGATATAGTCTACAACCAGTACATTTCAGGTGACGGAAAGGCTGCCCTGATTCGGGCGGGTTTTAATGAAGAGCGGCTTGACTACCGCGAAATCTACCGACAAGTCACTGCGCTCAAGACAGCGGTGGAAGATGAGAACACGGTGCTATACGTCGCCGGTGAACCGATGCTCAAGGGTTGGGTGTGGAGATTCACTGACGAACTATTTTTTATCTTTGCGTTGACGGGCGTCATGATCGTTGGTGCGCTGTACGTGTATTTCCGACGTGCGTATGGAACCTTGGTGCCACTGGTCGGTGCCCTGATACAAGGAATCTGGGGATTAGGATGGATTGGTTGGTGGCAAACGAATCTGGATCCGTTAATTTTGGTCGTTCCTGTTCTGGTTACCGCCCGAGCTATAAGTCACGGGGTACAGTTGGTTGAGCGCTACTTCGAGGTTCTCGCCGTCGAAAAAAACCAGGAGCGGGCAGCATTCAAGTGTATGAACGATTTGTTCCTGCCCGGTGTGACGAGTGTTATCAGCGATACCGGTGGTATTCTGGTTTTGTCGGTCGCTACTATTCCTCTGATACAAAACCTTGCTTTTTTTTCGGGAGGATTTTGGGCGTTTGCCAATTTGTTTTGCCTAACACATCTCATGCCGATCATTTTATCGTACCTTCCCGCGCCCCGTGACACCGAACATACTGT
>CAZSWX010000076.1:0-2372 GCA_964610865.1 uncultured Enterobacteriaceae bacterium | reverse complement strand
TTGGTGTATGAAATGGGAGCGCCAAATTCTGGTGCTATCCTTGAATATACTGACCGAATGTTCCGGAACGGGCAATTTGTCGTTTTCTATAAAGACGCTAGCGGTCCGACCGTACGAGAAGCGGTTGCACGAGCGAAGAAATTCATAGCAGAGCATCCCATTCCCGAAGTGGATTTCCGTTTGGCGGGCGGCCTCATCGGAACGACGGCAGCGCTGAATGAGGAGATTGACAGGTCCGAGAAGAAGGCGGCGGTCTTGGTTATATTAACTATTTATGTGCTCGTGTTACTTTCATATGGCTCTTTTGCGGCAGCTAATATGGTGCTCATTGCTCTGGTCGCCGCAGGCGTGGCGAGTTACATGTACATATCATTTATGGGAATTGGGCTGCACATCAATTCTCTCCCGGTGACTGCAGTTGGCATGGGAATAGGCGTGGATTATATCCTGTACGTTGTTGATAGAATCAGGCGAGAAGTGCCCCGCGCCGGAGGGGATGTAGTCACCGGAATAATGAACTCAATTTCGACTACTGGGATGGCGGTCACCCTTACGGGCGTTACAATGATTTTTGGGATCCTACCCTGGTATTTCTTGTCAAGTCTCCGATTTTCCGCTGAGATGGCTTTATTGTTAGCGATTCTTATGATTACCCATTGGTTGTCGGCCGTCTTACTCACACCGGCGATGTTTGTAATCTTCCGTCCAAGTTTTGCGCAGAGCCGCGTGCAGAAGTCTAAGGAGGTAACGTAGAGGATGAGTCAGGTACTAACTCTGGAGGATGCTAGTGTGCGAGCGGTAGTAGTGCCGCTGAAGCGCCCCGTTGTCTCCAAAGTCGGGGTATTTCACGAATGGCCGCTAATCCTAGTGGACTTGCGAACGAAGGAAGGGATTGTTGGTAGGAGTTATCTCGAGCCCTACTTGAAGCAGGCCATTCGTTACATCGTCCCTGCGATTAAGGACCTCGTCGAGGCGGGGAAGGGTCAACCCATAGCGCCGATTGATATGTATAGGCGGGCGATTGGATCTTTACACCTGGTTGGTCGTGAAGGGGTATCCCTCATTGCAGTATCGGGTCTGGACATGGCGGCATGGGACGCCGTCGCGAGAGCCCATGGGGTTCCGTTGGCGGCGCTACTCGGTGGAACGATAGGGCCCGTCCCAGCTTATAATAGCAATGGTCTGTGGCTTACTCCCCTGGATCGTTTAGAATCAGAATCGAGCGAGCTCGTAGCCGAAGGAGACTTTTCTGGGTTGAAGCTACGGCTCGGACGCGAGAGTGTGGCTCAAGACAAGGCCGCGATCACGGCGGCCAGGACGGGGGCTGGCTCGGAAGTGAAGCTGATGTGTGATTTTAATCAAGGGTTATCCTTAGGAGAGGCGCTTGCCCGGTGTCATGCACTAGATGATCAGGGGTTGTACTGGTTTGAGGAACCCATTGTCTACGATAACATTCCAGGGTACGCACAGTTGGCTCGTGAGCTCGACACGCCCGTACAATTGGGTGAAAACTTCTATGGCCCGCGGCAATTGTATCAGGCGATACAGGCGGCCGCCGCCGACTATGTAATGCCTGACATGATGCGCATTGGCGGGGTGACCGGATGGTTGCAGGCAGCGAGTATTGCAGCCGGAAATGGCACCCCAATGTCCAGTCATCTGTACCCGGAAATATCTGCCCATTTACTCCGCGTGACGGACACGGCGCACTGGTTGGAATGGCAAGATTGGGCAGATCCGATTCTTAAAGACCCGTTTGAGCTCGAGAATGGTCAGTTGATCGTGCCGAATAGGCCTGGGATAGGAATTGAATGGGATGAGGCAGCGATAGCAAAATATTCTTTGTAGGAATTCGTCGGTAGCTGCACAGGCTACCGAGCTGCACGCGCAAACACATGCCACCCAGAAGCGACCCCGAGAACTTGGGGTGCGCGGTTGCGTTCGTGGTTCAAAGAGAAATTTTGTTTCGTGATACTTTGGTCCTTGATGGAACGGGTAGGGGAACGAGCCTCATTCTAGCGCTAGTGGACACCATAAAGACTCGGTGTTGCTCAAAAATCGAGCATTCAAGGTTGACAGTAAAATTTCCGAGGCGTATGCGGGGTGAACCGGCACAGCTCTACCGGATTCAAGTGCTCAAAAAAAGGGGGAAAACATGGCACAGTTCGACACCATTATTAAGGGCGGTACAGTAGTAGATGGGACCAGGGTTCCTCGGTACAAGGCCGATATAGGAATTAAGGACGACAAAATCACAGAGATGGGACGGATTAATAGTAGTGATGCAAAAAAAGTAATTGATGCTTCCGGCTTGATCGTGGCCCCCGGGTTTATAGATCTCCACACCCATTATGATGCGCAAATCCATTGGG
>CAZSWX010000075.1:0-8024 GCA_964610865.1 uncultured Enterobacteriaceae bacterium | reverse complement strand
CTCGCAACAAAATTCGGCGGGCAGGCAAAAATAACCAAGTCGGGGGAGCGGTGGGGCACCCAAGACCACATCTTGCGCAGCGCTGAAAACAGTCTGCGCAGGTTAAACACTGATTGGATAGATGTGTACCAGATACACTACCCCGACCCAGAAACGCCTATCGAAGAGACCTTACAAGCGTTAGGAAGGCTGGTGGAACAAGGCAAGATCCGCGCCATCGGCCATTCCAACTTTTCCGGTAAAGATATAAACAGTGCTGCCTCAACTGCAAAACGAAATAATTTAACCGATTTCGTCTCGGCGCAGAACGAATGGAGTCTATTGAACCGGACGGTAGAGTCGGACGTCATACCGGCCTGTGACACGCTTGGTGTAGGACAATTGCCGTATTTCCCACTCGCGAGCGGTATGCTCACCGGTAAATACAAGCGAGGGGAAGGGTTTGCACCCGGAACACGCCTGGACGTGCTCAAGTTCACTCGGAGTATGGCCTCAGAAATCAATTTCACGAAGGTGGAGGCATTGGCGGATTTTGTCGCTGGAAACGACCATACGCTCTTGGAACTGGCTTTCTCCTGGTTAGCCGCGCAGTCTTGTACTGCCTCGGTGATCGCGGGCGCCACAACGCCCCAACAGGTGCGCGCTAACGCCAAGGCCGTCAACTGGAAGCTGTCCGCCGCCGAACTCGCCAAGATAGACGCAATCGCACCGGCAGGAGCAGAGTAAATAAGCCACTGACAATAAATTATCGTGTGCGCGTTGAAATTGGGTCCGGAACTTTCTATTGTTCTCCACGCGTAGGTCGGAAATTTGGCAAGACGCTATACTACCGCTACTAAGAATTTCTAAGGGGGGGATGCATGACCAACAAGGGAACTTCCGATTCGTCTCAAGTAAAGGCACGGTTAGATCATCCTATCATTGATGCTGATGGGCACTGGCTAGAATTCGGCCCGTTAGTACGGGAGGAGATGAAAAAAATTGGTGGTCAGGCTGCGGTTGATGGATTTTCTTTCTTCCCGAAATTGGTACAAAAGGAATTAGCCATGTCGGTGGCTGACCGGAGAGCTAACGGGACAGGCCAGCAGGCTTTCTGGGCATTGCCTACTAAGAACACCCGCGACCGGGCCACAGCGGTGATCCCGAAACTCCTTTACGAGCGACTGGACGAGTTCGGTTTCGACTTCAGCGTCATGTACCCCACCGCCGGGCTGGGTCTACCTCTGATACCGGACCCAAAGCAGAGGCAGGCTGCATGCCGGGCCTTCAACACGTTCTCTGCTGACTATTTCGCGGAGTATTCCGACCGCTTAACTCCATCGGCGGTTATTCCCATGCACACGCCCGACGAAGCCATCGAGGAACTAGATTACGCGGTAAATCAGCTTGGCATGAAAGTGGTGATGCTCGGTAGCCTGATACGCCGCGATGTACCTGCGGCGAATGAAGTCCATCCCGACGCCGCAAAATTCACAGCCTACCGGGACGTTCTCGGGCTCGATAGCGATTATAACTATGATCCCGTCTGGGCCAAATGCGTCGAGTTGAAAGTGGCTCCGTCTTTTCATTCGGGAGGGCGCGGGTTTGCTATGCGCGTGTCCCCTAGTAACTTCACCTACAATCATATCGGACACTTCGCGGCCGCGAACGAGGCAGTCTGCAAGGCCTTATTTCTGGGCGGCGTTACGAGACGCTTTCCCACTCTGAAGTTTGCTTTTCTCGAAGGCGGCGTCGGCTGGGCCTGCCAATTATACATCGATCTCATAGAGCACTGGGAGAAGAGAAACATCAACGCACTCGCTGAGGTAGACCCGAAAAATCTTGATCACACATTATTCCGCCAACTCGCGGAAGAGTACGGAAATACGGTGATGGTTGAGGCTCTCCGGAGACGAGAGTCCGCACTCGATACCGCTATGTCGCCCCGCGCGTCCGCGGACACGGGTGGGATTGAAAACCTTGACGACTATTCCGCCTGCGAAATTACGACCGCTTCGGACATCAAGAATTTGTTTACCAAGAACTTCTATTTTGGGTGCGAGGCAGACGACCGAATGAATACCCTGGCATTCAATACGAAGAACAACCCATTCAGGGCTCAAATCCATGCATTATTTGGATCTGATATCGGACATTTCGACGTACCCAACATGGCACACGTTCTACGAGAAACATACGAATTTGTTGAAGATGGGCTTATGACGCCCGAAAATTTCAAGGATTTCACATGCGACAATCCGATCAGAATTTTTGGCGAGAGCAATCCGGATTTTTTCAAGGGCACCGTCGTGGCTGACACAGCATCCGCTGTATTGTCCGCAACAACCACAGATTAAGGGTAGGCTACGGTATAGAGGAACGGCTTCCTGACAATTCGAAGTGGTGTTTCGCGGTCGAGGGTCGTTGAATAAACCGCCGTCCTGAACAAGCCAAGGCCTCATAGGAGCGCATTATTCAGCAGACCCAGGCGCACGACTACGAAGTCGCCCCGCCGGAATAGTACCCTGTCGGGTTCCGGGTCTCGTAGAACAAACCCCTTTTCGTTTCCTGCGTTCCATTGCGACACAGTGAGGAGATAGAAAGGTTTAAAATAGAGACTTTTCTTTTGGTCATAGCGGGCAAGATTCACCACGAAGACGTCCGCTCCATACATTCCGTATAATTGGTCAACTACGTCATAATCATGAGCGTGAAACGCGGCCAATGAAGCTGCTATCCGTTCTGCCATTTGCCCATAGTAACCGCTATAAAGGGAGAGAGAAGTCTCCATGGACGCTAGAACACTGCGGTTGGCACGGAGGGGGATGTCGTCGGCATCGTTTGGGTGCGAGGCCACAAGAGTATCTTTTGGCAACGTTCTGAGAAACGCATACACTGCCTCGCGGTCCGTATCTGGTGGCGCGCCCAAAACCAAGTTCAGCTTCACGGCCGCCTCTACCCCAAACCCAAATAATATTGCCGCGCTAAGCGCCACCATCGCTCTCCGGTGGAAAAGACGTCCGACGAGGTCTCGAAGCAAAGGAGGCCGCAACACTAGACCCCGGATTTCTGTCGCAACGCCAACTACGACAAACAACCCAAACACCGGAACCGCATAAAGGGTGAAGCGATTTGGGTAATGCAAACTAAACAACATAAGGTGTGCCAGAGCAAATAAGGCGAGCGATGTACCTACAAACGCCCAGGCTTCCAGCCGTATTGCCACTGGAAATACCTTCCAGATGACGAGCAATGACAAGCTAAGTGCCAAAGCCAAACCAGGGTCGATTCCCAAGCCATTTCGTTTGCCAAAATAAAAATGCCACGGGTCAGTATCAAAGAAATGGCTCCGCCCCCCCGGCCAGAATTCTGGCATGGCATACGCTTCAGCGAAGCTGACCTTATCACCTATACCTTCTGGTACGGGCCCGAAATACGCTACCGCTAGAACCACCATCGCGCACAACGTCCAGACGAGCATAGCAAACCACGAGTCCGGCAGTTCGCGTGTCCGGAAACACCGTGTACCCACGACGACAACTCCCACCAGGACCAAATTGGCACTGGACGGAGGATAAAAAAGCGCCGCCAGGAGGATAGCAAAGCCAAATGCGGCATTTCGTCGCCCTACCAGGGCCCATGCTCCGTACAAAAGGATGGGCGTTGCAAAAGAACGCGGAAGGCCTGCGTGCAAGAAGCGGATTTCGGCGAAGCAAAAATACAGCGCAGCAATTACCCCCCCGTATATTCCCCCGCCTATGCACCCGCCGACACGAAACGCAATTGTGACGCCTATTCCTGCGAGAAAGAACGGCAGTATTTCTGCCAGAAACTGGGCATCAAACACGACCCCAAGGGTCCGAAAATACAATTGGTACCCATAGGGAGCTAGGATCGGCAGCGAAAAAAAATCTTTCGCGAGGTCCGCCGGAAAAAGTTCTGGGTCTGACAATTTATACGTCCACCAGACATGATGTGCAAAGTCTTCGTCATGGATATCTGCGCGAAGGAGTGGTGGAAGAAATTCCCGGATACTTATGATCGCCGTAAGACAGGCTACCCACAGAAAGGCGAAACAGCGTTCCCTACCCTGCTGATCTGTGTCACTTCTTTCCATCCCGAACCTTTTTTTAGAGCATTTTGCGGGGATTCGGCTGGGAATGCCCTAGAATTGGATGTGGCTGGTACGGATCTTCTAACATCGACACCTCTTCATCGCTGAGCTTGATATGGACGGCCGCAATTAACTCTTTCAAGTGATCAACTTTCGTTGCACCAATGATCGGGGCAGTGACCCCGGGAGCCTGCAAGACCCATGCACACGCGACCTGTGTCGGACTGACCCCTCTCTCGTCCGCCAGGGCTCGGACCGTCGAAGAAATTCTAAAATCATTCTCCCGAAAGTAATTATCATGTGCGAAAGCATCCGTTTTCGCTCGAGTCGTCAGGTTCTCGGATTTCGTCGGGTGACGATTCCCAGCAAAGAACCCTCGGGCCAGAGGGCTCCAAGGAATGAGCCCGATGCCCTGGTCTATACACAAAGGATTCATCTCCCGCTCTTCCTCGCGATAGATCAGGTTGTAGTGATTCTGCATAGACACAAAACGTTTCCAGCCCCGTTCTTTTGCGGTGTGTAGCGCTTTCGAGAACTGCCATGCCGCCATACTGCTCGCGCCGAGGTACCGAACCTTGCCACTCACAACCAACGAATCCAACGCTTCCAGAGTCTCTTCTAAAGGTGTCGAAAAGTCCCAGCGATGAATTTGATACAGGTCTATGTGGTCCGTGTTGAGGCGTCTGAGAGAATCCTCACAGGCCCGAACAATATGCTTCCGGCCGAGCCCAGAGCGGTTCCGTCCAGGACCCATTTTGCCCCACACTTTCGTGGCAATAACTATGTCATCGCGCGAGGATAACTCGCCTAGCCAATGGCCGGTTATCTCTTCACTCAGTCCTACAGAGTACGCATCCGCTGTATCGAAAAAATTGATTCCTGCCTCTATTGCGTAGGCAAAATGGTGTCGTGCTTTGGCCTTGTCTAATGCCCACTCCCGGGACAGTGCCCACTCCGGCAGGGCCCCGCCACCATAACTCATGCATCCCAGGCACAGGCGCGATACGGTCATTCCCGTATTACCCAGTTTGGCAAAGTCCATTTTTTCTCCAACCAGCTATTCGACAGTGTCTCGATTTTTAAAATCTGCGGCGATTTCCGAAAATGTTGACCAGCTCACTCCAGCATGACTATTAAAATATTCGATGAGTCGCTCGTGCATCATAAGGACCTGCGGCCGCCCGCTCACATCAGGATGTATGGTCATACAAAATACCGCGTAGTCGCACTCCCGGTAGACCCAATCAAACTGATCTTTCCACATTTGTTCGACGTCGCGCGGGTTTACAAAGCCGTGACTATTGGGCGCTTTCTTAATGAACATCATAGGCGGCAGGTCATCAAGGTACCAATTGGCGGGAATCTCAACGAGCGAGGTTTCCTGCCCCCTAACCAGCGGAAGCATCCACTCCTTGGCGGATTTCCGGTAATCAATGTTTGTCCAACTATCACCTACCCGCACATAATAGGGGAGAAAATCATTGTGCATGAGACTGTGGTCGTACAAGAACCCGTGCTTGATGAGTAGCTCATTCGTTACATTCGAAAACTCCCACCATGGGGCAACATATCCGACAGGACGCCTCCCGGCCGTACGTTCGATCAGTGCAATGGTTTTTTCTAGAACATCTTCTTCCTGCTCCGGGCTCATCGCAATCGGGTTCTCATGTGAGTAACCATGAGCCCCAATTTCATGGCCTGCATCAACAACCATCTGCGTCTGTTCCGGAAAAGTCTCAATTGAATGGCCGGGCACAAACCAACTCGTCTTCAAGCCGTATTTGTCGAACAGACGGAGGAGCCGAGGTACCCCGACCTCACCCGCAAAAAGACCACGCGAAATATCATCTGGCGAGTCTTCTCCTCCGTACGAACCGAGCCAGCCAGCCACCGCGTCTACGTCGATACCATACGCAAGCCTAATGTCTTTCGTCGCCATACTCCCTCCTTGATCATCTCTCATGAATTTCGCGCAACCAAAAACTCTCTGAGGCGGACCCTAGCTCTCGGCCGCGTCAACTGTCAAGAAAAATATCCAGTCGTCCGACCTAAAGGCACCTATCTACTGATCCATTCGAGGTACTGGGCACCGTAAATCCCCACAGGAGCAAATTTGCCGAACTGCTATTTACTCCGAACATACATGCCACAGCTAATGGACGTCATTCTGAGTATAGTAAGCAATGTCTCGGTACAGTACCTCGGCCGGCTCAATCTCGCCGCCCGTTTCATGCGGTACCCACTCTGAAGTTACCATTTTTACCCAATTGCCAAGGTCGTCGTATTCAAAAGTAAAAACTTCTCTTCGCCTAACAGTACCGTCCGCCCGATAAGCGACCCACTCGCGTTCATTTCCCCGTTCGTCGTACTGATACTCCCACCGCGAAACAATAGTACCGCCACGACCGTAGGTCACTAACTCGCTCAGACGCCCATCCACGTCGTACCGATAAGTATTTTTCGAAATAGGGCTACCATCGGCATCTAAAAGCAGCCGCTCACTTATCAGTTTGTTTTCGTCGTACTGAAACAGTGCCCGGTGCAAAAATGTCCCGTCCGGATCATAGTGCTCAACCTCGATCGGTTGGCCATCTTCGTCATGGCGGTATTCATCGCGAAACCACAGTTCTCCGTCAGCATCGGTACTTACAGCCCGTACCAAATTCCCTGTAGCATCATGGAAGCGGGTCGTTTCCCGCCATAATTCGTCCTGCGTGTTATACAGACGCACCTTCAACAACCGGCCGGCCTTTCCATACAAGCGACGGACGCGAACGGTAACCGCACCATCGGGAGCGTAATCGGTTTTTTCCGTGAGAAATCGGTTCCCATTGTATTGGGCAGTTTCAATCCTCTGGCGTTCGGCCTCTCTCCAACCCTGGGAAGAGTCGTTTCCCCGTACGAAAAGTGCGTGGTCAGTCGTAACAGCTCGCACCGGTCCAAATAGCCGGTGACGGGCGAGGGTCTCTCTCGCCCCCGTAGCCGCCACCACATCGGCTCGTGGCTCCAACCGAGGTAAGGCCAGCACCGACACCATAACCAACACTAAATAGCGCGTCCGCATCCCGCTCAATATACATTTAATTAGCATCGCTTGACACATCGCTTACACGCATGGATTATCCAACGCAGGAGGTTCCCCATATGCGTACCAACACTCTGAAGCAGATTTTGAAGGACGGCGACGTCGCACTCGGGACACTCGTATGGGACGCAAGAACACGAGGAGTAATACATACACTTGCTGATGCAGGTATGGATCACATCTTCATCTGTATGGAACACTCTGCGTACAGCCTTGAGACGGTGGTCGACCTGTGTGCCTATGCACACGCTGCCGAAATGACCCCTGTAGTGCGGATCCCCGACCTGGAATACGAACACGTGACGCGTCTACTCGACTCGGGCTGTCAGAGCCTCATAGCGCCCCACGTCAAGACCAGCGATGAAGTTAAACGTTTCATAGAAATGGCGAAGTACCATCCTACGGGAGCACGGGGTGCGGCGATCTACCTTGGTGCCAGCACCGGCTACCAAGATGTTGACACTATAGAGGCGATGCGACACGCAAACGCGAACACACTCCTCGGAATTATCATCGAAACGAAGGAAGCGGTTGAAAATCTCGACGATATTTTGATGCCCGGAATTGACCTCGTGATAGTGGGGCACCAGGACCTAGCTCAGAGCTTCGGAACACCCGGGGATTTTAGTAACCCCGCGCTCAAGCGCGCGACGGAGCGCGTCAGCACATTGTGCAAAGAACGAGGTATCGCCACGGGGGGCCCAGTAGCACAGTTGGACAACATCGAGGCTGTCATCAATAGTGGAGTACAGTACTTAATGTATGGTACCGACTTGATTCTACTACGTCGGGAAGCCGAACGTGCCGCCACGGCATTGAAGCCTCTTCGACAAAGGCAAAGAAAAT
>CAZSWX010000074.1:2861-8092 GCA_964610865.1 uncultured Enterobacteriaceae bacterium | reverse complement strand
GTAATATCGGCGGACTCACACATGATGGAACCCGCAGACCTTTGGGAGACCCGCGTCGACAAGAAATTCAGAGACCGGGCACCAAAAGTTATAGAGAATCCAAGTAAACCAGGTTTCATATTTGTAGCAAATGGCATCGAGCCGTTTCCCGTCGCTGGCGGCTTTGGTGCCGGAAGGTCAGGCGAAGAGCTCAAGGATCACATGAGCAAAGGTTACGAGGCGGCGCGGCCCAGCGGTTGGGACCCTGTTGAAAGGATAAAGGACCAGGAAATAGATGGCGTCGAAGCCGAAGTATTATACACTACTCTAGGTATGCCACTTTTTGGGCTTCCCGATGCAGACCTGCAGAGGGCCTGTTTCTATGCGTACAACGACTGGGTCGCAGACTTTTGTTCCCACGATCCTAAACGTCTGTACGGGATTAGTCTCGTTTCTCTAGAAGACATCGACGAAGGCATAAGAGAACTGGAAAGGACCCAAAAAAAAGGAATGCGGGGAGCTATGATTTGGGGATCTCCGCCAGAGGATAAGCCTTATAGTAGTCGAGAATATGATCCTTTTTGGCAGGCTGCTTCCGAATTGCAAATGCCTCTTTCCCTCCATGTGATCACTGGCAAAAGCAAAGAAAGTAGGGTCGATTTCTCTCAGATTAGTTTGTTCTATATGAACATTATTCACGAGGTGCAACGGTCGCTTTCGACTATTGTCTTTGGCGGCGTTTTGGAACGGTTTCCGGAATTGAAAATTGTCTCCGCGGAGAATGACACAGGATGGTTCCCCCATTTCATGTACCGGATGGATCATGCTTACGAAAAATTCCACGCGCTGGAGAAGGAACCGTTACCGATGAAGCCGAGCGACTACATACGACGGCAGGTATGGGCGACGTTTCAGGACGATCCGGTCGGGCCTGCAACATACAAGATCTTCGGTGAGGACAACTATATGTGGGCCTCAGACTTTCCGCACACTGACTCTACTTGGCCCGAATCTCGTCAGTGGATTAAGAAAGACTTTAACGACGTCCCGGAAGACATCACACGAAAAATAGTATTCGACAACGCAGTCAAAGCTTATCGAATGGACTTAGAATAAACGGGCGGGGCCACGGCTCGCCCCTAATTCACGGCCCAACGGGGAAACAGACACAAAAACTTGGAGTCTTTCCGTTTCTCTTTAGCGGAACCGCCCTGGTTCGAGCCGCCCCTAGTTGTCGGACCGCTCAAGTACCCCCTGGAGGACGACTATTCGTTTTTCCTTTATATTCATCAGGGCATTGAAAAATTTCTCCGCGGCAGTTTTTCCCGTTAATAAGTGTAATCCGACGGGTGGGGGTCCGGAAACCTTGATCCGCTCCGTCATTGCCTCGAACCACTCCCGCGAGTGTGCGCTCTTGTCCACCCACTGAACGACGAGCAGCCCGACACTCTCAAGCAGGTCTCGCATGCCCTTCAAAGGAGTAAGCGAGCTGATTGAACTGTCCTCGGCCCATGGCACTGGATACCGAAGCTCGCCGCCAGTCCCCTCAAAAATATCGTGGAATGCTAATCTACCGCCTGGCTTCAAGACCCGCGCTATCTCACCATAGAAACCTACTTTGTCCTCGATATTCATTTGGGCATGCTCCGTCCAAACCATATCAAATTTGCGATCGGGAAAGGGAAGCTCTAGCGCACTCCCCTGTTGAAATTTAACCGCCTCTCCGAGACCAACCATTTGGGCGAGTTCAGTTGCAAGATCGACATATTCTTGCGTTAGATCTATACCAGTAACCTGACAGCCATACTCTGTGGCAAGATACCTTGCCGAACCCCCAAGCCCACATCCCACATCCAGAACGTCCTGCCCAGAATCGAAACCAGCACGGCCGGCAAGCTCAACAGTCGCGTCCCTGCCCCGAACATGAAATTCGTCAACCGGTGCGAGATCAATCGGGCTCAGCCGCGTCAGATCTTTCCCTGCGCGAGACAAGGCGTTCAGAATTGCATCTCGTATACCTCCTCGCCCGTAGTGTTTCTCGATCGACCGTTTGTTGTCCATAAAGTTTTCCTTGTTAGGAGCCGTCGTAAGATGATGGCGTTCTCTCACTCAACGCCAACCTAGCCTGGTTGTTGCTGGTGCGTAAGAGCGGACACACCGTTGTATTAAGTAAAAGGCACAATTTCCCCAATGTCCAATTGCATTGTCGAAAGCCTCCAGACACCAAAACATCATTGATCAGGCGGCCACGCCAAAATGTACACGCTAGATCCCGCCGCCGCTTTGCGTTTTCTTTGACCCTCTGTGACCCCTTTACCGAGAATTATCGCCGTGATCACCCGCCATCATAGTGGTGTCATTCGGCCTACTCAGACCAAAATAAGACCGCCCGAAATAGTCAGTGCCTGGCCGGTCATAGCCGCAGACTCCCCCGACGCTAAGTAAACCGCGAGGTGCGCAACCTCTTCCGGCTCGACAAAACGCCCCATTGGCACGCGCTGAAGCAGCATGCTCTCGGCCGCGTCTTCCGGTATTCCAGCCGCACGCGCAAAATGAGGCCTCTGATTTTAGATTAAGGCAGTGTCCACAAAGCCGGGACAAATCGCGTTCACGGTGACCCCACTCTTAGCCGTCTCAAGTCCTAAGCATTTTGTAAGTCCCACAACTGCGTGCTTAGACGAATTGTAAGCGCTCTGGTACATCGAGCCATACTTCCCAGCTGTGGAGGCTATGTTAATGACTCGGCCTTTTCTAGATTCTAGCATCACAGGAAGAAATGCTTTTGTAATTCGAACTAGCCCCATAAAATTGACATCCATGACACGTTGAAAATCTTCAACCTCATAGTCCGAAAATTTCGCTATCTTGGTTATCCCGGCGTTATTGACTAAGACGTCCACCGATCCAAAGGCGTGCGTAGATTTTTCAACCAGTACTTCGGCTTGTGCAGGACTGGTAACGTCACATTCGACCGCGATGACGTCGCCACCCTAAGCCGTCAGTTCGTCGGCAAGCTTTTCGATTTCTGGAACGGTCCGAGCGGCCAGAACAACCTTTGCGCCTTCACTTACGAAAGCTCGAGAGATCGACTTCCCTATACCCCTCCCAGCACCCTTAATAACAGCGGAACTTCCATGCAATCTGCCCTTTTCTTCCATACCTGTCTCTCCGATTTGCCAATTTAAGAATGCGGAACCCTCAACAAAAATGAAAGCAACTTTGCCTACACGGCTCGGGACTGGCAACCGCTGTCGCCGCGGCCTCAATGGTCTCGACTACATAAGCCAAAACATGTTGCCGCGCTCCTACTAACGTAGACTCCCATTGCTTTTAACTCACTTTTCCCTATAGCATCCGCAGCTTAACGAATCGAGAAACAGCTGGACGCAACCCCATATGACGACACATACAAAAAAGCAATCGGATCTGGCGGCCAAAGGGCCAACACGCAAAGTCTCCCCCGCTTCTGTCCTTCAAAACGACGCCGAAGCGATCGACATAGCGTCACAGCTCGCGAAACGATTCGCTAAAGAATCAGGCAACCGCGATGCGACAAGGCGTTTGCCCCAGAAGGAGTTAGATGAGTTCTCTCAAAGTGGCTTGTGGAGCATAACGATCCCGAAGAAATATGGCGGACCAGGCGTCTCCTACACTACTGTTGCAGAGGTCATCAGGATTATAGCCGCCGCAGATCCATCCATCGCTCAAATACCACAGAATCATATTGCCGTACTCGATCTAATTCGCATTTGTGCCGACGAGGACCAAAAACAGATGTTCTTTGGTGAGGTACTCAATGGACTGCGTCTCGGTAATGCATTTTCTGAAAAAGGAAGTAAGACGGCAGGACACTTCGATGCACAGATACGTCATCAAGGCAAAGGTTACACCATAACTGGCGAAAAGTTTTACTGCACCGGAGCTCTTTTGGCCCACTTGGTCCCCGTATCGGTCACTGACGAAGCCGGACTTACACACATCGCACTTGTGGAACGGGACAATATAGGACTCACTGTGATCGACGACTGGTCAAGCTTTGGCCAGCGAACAACTGCTAGCGGAACCGTAATTTTGAAAAATGCTTACGTGCCTGCTACCCACGTCATACCGGCATACAAGGCGTTCGACAGGCCCACTTCCGCCGGCCCTGTCGCGCAAATCCCTCATGCCGCAGTAGACTTGGGCATCGCATCGGCCGCTATTTCAGCAACCATCGAATTCGTCAAAAAGCACACCCGTCCTTGGATCGACAGCGGGCAAGACCACGGCTATGAAGATCTGTATACAATCTCCGATGTCGGCCGCTTAATGATGCAGATGCATGCCGCCGAAGCCATCCTGGCGCAATCTGGCAAAGCCGTAGACTTAACGATAGCTGACCCTACTACCGATTCCGTGGCTCGAGCGTCCATCGCCGTCGCCGAGGCAAAAATCCTAACAACGGAAATTGCCTTGAGTGCAACCAACAAACTATTCGAATTAGCGGGGACTAAATCCACCTTGTCTGAATTTCAGCTCGACCGGCACTGGCGAAATGCTCGCGCACATACCCTACACGACCCCGTGAGATGGAAGTATCAAGCGGTCGGGAATTACTACCTAAACGCCGTTACTCCACCGCGACACGCATGGTTGTAAGGCTACAACTATACTAAACAAGGATTTTAGATGAATAGTGAGAACAAGAATACCGCGGCAGATGCCGTGCGCATAGCACTGCCGATGGAGAGGGTAAACTCACCGGCCCACATAGTTCGAACCGACGATGAAGCTATAACTATCGCACATGATTTGGCGGGACGCTTTGCCGCCGGTGCGTCATCTCGGGACCGAGACAGAAGACTTCCAAAAGCAGAGCTAAATGAATTTTCGCAGAGTGGATTATGGGGCATCACGATACCCAGTCAATTCGGGGGACCAGGCCTTTCCTTCGCCACCGCCGCGGAGGTTGCTACCGTCATCTCGAAAGCCGACTCTTGTCTAGGACAGATACCACAGAATCACTATTACATGATTGAAGCTCTGCGGCTCGACGGAACGGACCAACAAAAGGAATATTTCTTCAGTCAGGTACTTAAAGGGGACCGCTTCGGTAATGCTTTCGTTGAATTGGGTACCAAAACCGTTTTTGATTTCGAGACACGGCTGACTAATAAGAACGGTGCGTTGGTTTTGAACGGTCGTAAATTCTACTGTACGGGTGCACTCTTTGCACATTGGGTTCCCGTCGTCGCCAAAAACGACGAAGACCG
>CAZSWX010000074.1:0-2761 GCA_964610865.1 uncultured Enterobacteriaceae bacterium | reverse complement strand
CGGGTGCACTCTTTGCACATTGGGTTCCCGTCGTCGCCAAAAACGACGAAGACCGAGTCGTCATCGCGTTCGTATCGAGAGACGCTCCGGGACTCACGATCCTTGATGATTGGTCGAGCTTTGGTCAAAGGACGACCGCTTCCGGCACCGCAGTATTTGAGAACGTCGTCGTCCTTCCCAATAACGTTATTGATCATCAAGCAGCCTTCGACCGTCCCACGGCGATGGGGCCCGTCGCTCAGATTTTCCACACTGCCGTCGATCTAGGCATCGCCCGCGCCGCGGTTGAGGACACCATTACTTTTGTACGAAAACATACACGCCCGTGGATCGATAGCGGTCACGACCACGGATACGAGGACCCCTACATCATTCATCAGGTTGGCGAATTAGAAGTCCGAGTACACGCCGCCGACGCGTTGCTGGAACGGGCCGGTCACTTTGTCGACGACGCCGTCAGGGCCCCCGCCGAACAGACGGTAGCAGAAGCGTCAGTAGCAACCGCCGAGGCAAAAGCTATCGCCACTGAGATCTCTATTCTAGCTACCAACAAGCTTTTTGAGTTAGCCGGGACCCGGTCTACCCTGGCAGAATCCAATTTCGACCGGCATTGGCGTAACGCACGAACCCACACGCTCCACGATCCCGTGCGCTGGAAGTACCATGCCATCGGGAACTATTGGCTAAACGGGGTGCCGCCTCCCCGCCACGGAGCCAGCTAGAGAGATTTTCACCCTAGTAACGGCGATACGGCGGCTATGGTTTTAAACTAGGTAGACCATATCGAGCCTCAGTCTGCCTTCCTGACGACGCCCCATTATTCTGAAGGAGTGTTTTCCTTCAGAAATATTTCTATAGCGTCCTTCGCAGCGGCCTGGTGCTCTGGTTCTTTCCATTGCTCTATGAGCCGGGCATTGGGCGCGCACTCTACAATTTCTCGCGACGTAACTTGCGGATGGTAGAGATCGTCTCCCAACAACACCAGGAGCGGAGTCGTACACGCGGAAACAAAATCTTGCGACACATTGAACAAGAATTCTCCACTATACATATTCTCCTTGAACGCCTCCCAAGCTTCGGGCGCGACTTCTGGACGGGATGGTTTCAATTCTTCCGCCCATCCATCGAACATTTCGTAAAACGCTTGTCGGTTTTCTGACAACCCTATGGTTTGGAAGAGGATTGCAGAAACAACACGTTCTGGTGCAGCCTCGATGAGGCCCATACAATATGGACCGCCAATACACATTCCAGCCACGTGAAATGCGTCGATGCCGAGGTGATCCATCAGGGAAATTTGGTCTTGGGTATAGGTATGCCAACTATCATCCGCCCCAATCGGGCCCGTCGATTGGCCTGCGTTCCGCTGGTCCATAGCTATTACCCGGTATTTAGGAGACAGCTGCTCAATGGGGTTCCACGCTACCCGGTCCCAAAATGTAACCG
Source organism: uncultured Enterobacteriaceae bacterium (assembly GCA_964610865.1). Lineage (GTDB taxonomy): Bacteria > Desulfobacterota > Binatia > Bin18 > Bin18 > Bin18. The sequence continues at coordinate 1,315 of CAZSWX010000074.1, read as the reverse complement.
CCGAACGCATTCCCCCAGGGGCGATTAACAAAATGGGAAACCCGGACCCATAGTCTTCATAATACAACTTGGTGTCATTATTTTGGAATATCGGCATCCGTAAGGCCCTCCCTGGAACGTCCGCGGACTTAAAGTACAAACGTCAAATACGAGTTCTCTCTCCTGAAATCAATCAACTCAAGAACCGCGACTCCGAAGATCAGCTGGGTGTGGCGGCGGACTGTCCCATCATCCAGCGTCAGCAACATAACCGTTTCTAGTCCGTGCTCATCAGCTCCGGCAATCTTTCGTCGGCATGGTATACCACTATGGAACGCTCGCTAAAATACCAGGTGTCCCCTACGCGAACAAACCGATCGTCGTAGCGGCCAATGGCATGCCTAACCGTGGTTTCGTCTTTCGCTATGAGATCAGCGTCCATATAAGATACGACTTCGGCTTTGTCTCCATCGAGCTTGATTTGTATGTTAGAGATCTTGTGTCTCAGGTAACTCAGGCGCGAACGAAAATGCCTATGGTAACTAGCGTACCATTCTTTGACAGCCTCCCGGCCGTGGTGCCCGTCATTGTCTTCAAGACCGACTAACAATCGGCCCTTAGGGTGAAACAGTTGAGCCACATCATCTGCGCTGCCCCGATCAACTGCATGACAGTAACGGTCGATGACCTGTCGAATAGCTGCCTCGTCTAAAAAGTTCTCAACTCGATCTTTCATGTTTTTCCCTTCGCCAATTATACACGAGTCGCCCGTTAGCGGCGGCTGGGTTCCAGTACGATCACAGGAATCTCGCGCTCAGTTTTTCCCTGGTAATCATTGTACGGTGGGTAGACTACCTCCATCTGCGTCCATAACGTTGCACGCTCGTCACCATTCGCCGTCCGCGCTTTCGCCGGGAAGCGATCTGCACCTACCTGTACTTCAACATCCGGGTTAGCAGCAAGGTTTAAATACCAGCCTGGGTGCTTGGGTGCTCCGCCTTTAGACGCTACCACCACATAGTTCCCGCCAGCTTCGCCGTAGATCAACGGCATCGTGATTGACTTTCCCGAACGCCGGCCGGTGGTAGTTAATAGGAGTGTGGGCAAAAGGCCCGGGCCGCCTACAGGTCCCGAGTCCCACATGTGACCGTCTGAGCCTTCAGTTTCCAGATACCGCTTGAGGTGGTCAGAAATCCACCCCGGAAGATCTTTGGGGACATTCGCATCAGTCATCTCTTTGCTCCTTAGATTAAATCTTCACCCGTTAACAGGTACTAGGTCTTCTCTCCCGGCAATTGCTCCAACATGAGCGTCCGAGACGCCATTATCATATGCT
>CAZSWX010000073.1:0-8118 GCA_964610865.1 uncultured Enterobacteriaceae bacterium | reverse complement strand
CACTCCATGACCGGTATACATTTGAACGACGAAGCGGTACCTTCCGGCGAAAGGATATGTTTGAGTAGCGGCAAAACACCTCTTGCTGCTCACCGGGAGAGCGGTACGGCTAAATAGATCTCGTTGGCACATACCGATTGCGGGTCACAGCCGGCGTCCCAGGTAACCGGATGAATTCTTCTTGGCTCCGCACAATCCGCCAGCGTAGTAGCAGGAAGAACTCAGATCGGCTGACGGTCGATGAATCGGAAAGGGGAAATATGGCTGGATCAATGGAAAACAAGGTCGCCTTGGTCACTGGCGCCGGGTCGGGCATCGGTAAGTCAGTCGCTTTGACATTCGCACGTGAAGGGGCAAAGGTAGCCGTGGCGGACATTACGGAGGACGCAGGCCGAGCGGTCGTCGAACTGATAAGTGAATCTGGAGGCGAGGCCTTTTTTGTCCGCGCGGATGTCTCGCGCTCTGCGGATGTTGCTGCGCTGATCGATACTGTCACTTCCACTTACGGACGTCTCGACGCCGCCCACAACAATGCGGGTATCGAAGGCAGCTCGGCGATGACCACCGAGGCGACGGAAGAAGATTGGGGGCGTGTTATCGCGGTCAACCTGACCGGCGTGTGGCTATGCATGAAATACCAAATCCCACAAATGCTCGAGCAGGGCGGAGGCGCGATCGTGAACACGTCGTCGGCCGCCGGACTTGTTGGTTTCCGCAGAGGGTCCGCATATGTCGCGAGTAAGCACGGTGTGCTCGGCCTAACCAAAACAGCTGCCCTCGAGTACGCCAAGCAAGGCGTCCGGATCAATGCCGTATGTCCCGGTGCAGTAGATACCCCCATGATGGGGAGACTGACCGACCATCGGCCTCACCGCGCCGAAAAGATGGCCGCAGCCGAGCCCGTCGGACGTATGGGTAGCCCTCAGGAAATCGCTGAATCTGTGGTGTGGCTGTGTTCGGACGCGGCGTCGTTTGTTACGGGACATGCCATGGCGGTGGATGGCGGACTGGTTGCGCAATAAGAATGGTCACTACGATCATTTAAGAGTCGGGAAGGATTAAGAATGACAGGCTTAACAGAAAATAAAATAGCCCTTGTGACTGGCGCCGGGTCCGGAATAGGTCGGGCCGCCGCACAAATATTCTCGCGCGAAGGCGCGAAAGTGGCCGTCGCGGATATCGACGTCGCCGGGGCAGAAGAGACGACAAGCATGATCACTGACGCGGGCGGAGACGCCTTTTGTATCAGGGCCGACATGTCAAAAGCGGAAGACGTAGAGGCGATGGTAACTGCGGTCGTGGCTAAATACGGCCGTCTAGATTGTGCCTACAACAACGCCGGCATCGAGGGTGCCCTTGCGACAACCGCCGACTACGATGAAAGTGACTGGGCCCCGGTGATTGCGATTAACCTCACCGGTGTATGGCTGTGTATGAAATACGAAATCCCACAAATGTTAAAGGTGGGTGGTGGAGCAATCGTCAATACTTCTTCCGCGGCAGGTTTATTGGGGGCTCCCCGAATGCCGGCATACGTCGCAAGTAAACACGGGGTCGTGGGCTTAACAAAAACGGCGGCGCTGGAGTACGCCAGGTCCGGAATTCGCGTTAATGCTGTTTGTCCAGGCATCATAGAGACTTCGATGGTAGGACGCCTAAAAGAACAGAGGCCCAAGATGTTTCAGAAGATCGAATCTGGCGAACCGATTGGTCGAATGGGACAACCCGAAGAAATCGCTGAAACCGCCGTTTGGCTGTGCTCGGAACGCGCGTCATTCGTGACAGGCCACGCCATGGCGGTGGACGGCGGCATTGTTGCTCAGTAAACCCTTTCTATTTGTAAGGAGGCAGTACAAATGCCGATGTATTATGGACTACACCTCGGGGGAGGCGCTGCGTTGCGAGAAGTAGATGGCGCTAGCAAAATTGGCGAGGTCGCAGAAGAACTGACGTACGACAGCATTGTCACGGGAGATCACATTACAATCCCCAAACAGATCGATTCTACTTATCCGTATGTTGACGCGGCAACAGCCCGGGGCCAAGACCCTTATGCCGTGTTCACCTCTATGGAATGGATGGATGCGTTTACCGTATTGGCCTTGTTAATTCCCATAACGCGGTCTGTGCGTCTCGGTACGAGCGTCACAATCGTACCGTATAGGCATCCACTCGAGATGGCGCGTGTTGTCGCATCGCTAGATGTCGCCTCAGGCGGCCGTATCATTTTTGGAGCAGGCGTCGGTTGGATGGCCGACGAGTTCGAACTACTCGGTGTGCCCTACAAAGAACGAGCCCCCAGGACGCGCGAATACATTGCGGTGATGAAAGAGGTTTGGACAAATGACACGCCACGCTTTAATGGGAAATTTGTCCAAATAAAACAGGACCTACATTTCGCCCCGAAACCCACGCAAAAGCCCCACCCGCCAATCTGGGTTGGTGGCGAGTCGACTCCCGCTCTGAAACGAGTCGTCGAATTTGGCGATGGCTGGCACATTGGCCCGCTCCCGTTGGATGATATTCGGCACCGTTTCGACGAGCTACACACACTCATGGACGCGGCCGGAAGGGATTTCTCAGAACTTGAAATAACTTCCATGGTCGATCCGGGGATCGCCCCCAAAGATATCCGCGCTTACGAGGCTGCCGGGCTACACGGTCTCCATGTAACCTGTGCCGCCCCCAAACCCGAAACCGTGTGTGAAGCCATGCGTGATTTCAAGTCCAAGATGGAAGACGCTCTGGGGTGATCTGACGACGGCAACATACAGCGAGGCCCTCCCACTGCAGCCCAAAGGCCCGCGCAATCTATAGATCAGCAGCCTTCGGCACTGCCATTAGCAATTACTAGTATCGTATCATCGGGCCTCGCGAGCCAGACGACCACAGCGGTCCTGTGTGTGTCTTCCTCTGGCGGACCCGTGGCGATACCGCGCACTACTACTGTGTCATCGGGCCAAGTGGGATTAATAAACTTGATGTCCATGCGCCCACTGGTCCACCACGCCTCGCCAAAGTGGTCCTCCATCAAATGTGCCGCGTATGACATGGTCATACGACCCCCTACCACGACATCCTTGAATCCTAACTTTTTCGACTCTTCCCGGTCGGTATGGTAATTGGCATCCCCATGAAAAAACCGGTCGCACATTTCAAGACTAATCGTGTGCTTGAACGGCCCAAGACTTTCTCCATGCGGCTCCACAAACCGTCGTCCCCCGTTCTTTGCGCTCGGGTGCCGGAATTGCAGCTCGCCCTCCTGCTGTTCAGTCAGGTAACTCTGGTGATGGCGCGTCCGCAACATGAGTTCATCATCCCCGTCATGCAGCTCGACATTGTAACGAACAACCAACCTGTCTCTTTTTGGATAGATATCAGAAATGTGGGCCGTAGCCTCATAGGACTCATTTGCCACCAGCGGGCGAAACAGTTCCCATTCCTGACGCATCCAGAGATGACCAAAATGGTTGCTAAAGGACGACTGTTCGAAATATGCGTTGTCGGGGCCGCTGGCAATCATTGACGGAACATGATCCTGACGCGGCAGCATTAGGCCTTCATGATAATCGTTGAGCACATCATCGGTAACGGTAAACGAGACCGTCCCGAGCTCCTTCCCCACAAATGGCTCAACCGTTTTCTGTGTTTGCGTCATGGCACCTCCGAAGAATCGGCCTATTCGGTCAGCTAGCCACTGAGAGAACACTCGCCGGGTCTTCCACTTGGAGCAACTCCACCACATTTCCATCTGGGTCCCTACCGTACGTTGCACGCAGCCCCTTCCCAGCCTTCTGGGGGGGACAATGGAAGGTCATCCCTGCGTCGCGTAAGCGCTCATACTCCTTCTCAATATCCTCGACCTGAAGGCAAAGGTGGGTGATACCGTGATCGCACACTGGCCTATTGGGCTCAGCGGACCTCGGTTTTGGCGTCGCATATTGAAAAAGTTCAACACAAGCGTTGCCAGCCTTTAACATGACCACTTGAGAAGAAGAATCCTTGAGGCCGACAATCTCATCAATTGATTCGGTCCCAACCTCCCAATCGAAAGAAAACACTTCTTCAAACCCCAAAAGATCTCGATAAAAGCGAAGCGAACGTTGTATGTCGCCTGTCGAAATCGCTGTATGGTGAATCCCCTTAATCATACCGCCTCCGTATACACAAATTCTTGTCCCCTGTCTTACACAATGGACGTCAAAATTCTACCTTCGGCTGGCATATGCCGACGGCAGGTCCTCACACTGCCTCGTCCAACGAAAAACATAAGAGCGTGCGATTCGGACAAATACCCAGCTACTCCCTGTGCTTTCCTTTTTTTACACAATTTAATCATTCGCTTTCGGCGCCACTGTCTTTAAATTGGACACGCCACCCGTCTTAACATACAGTCGACACCCTATCCGGGAAAACGGAGCGTGGCTCCCACCGGCCGGAATCCTCAGCCACGAGTGCTGCTCATAGAGGCCGTTTTCATCTTCAAAACTTCCACGGAGTACAAGAATCTCCGCCCCGTCACGGTAAGACCAAGTCCCAGGCGACGTTCCCGGGTCCCACTCTTCCAACTGCGTTTCGTCAGGGAAGTTCCAATCAGCACATAATATCTTCGTTCGGATACCCTCGTGTGCAGTGATCTGCCATTCCATTTCTTCAGTGTGTGTCACACGACGTTCACGCCCCAGCCCCGAATATTGCTGGAGTTTGACTAACAATTCGCAGCCGACACTGGAGAACGGGGCATGAGAAAATCCTTCGGGGTGTAGAAGGTGCGTACCCACCGGCCATTCACCGTGCTCATCCCCAAAAACCCCTGTCAACACAAGTATTTCTTCTCCGTTCGGGTGATCGTGTGTCGGGAACTCGGCCCCCGGCTCATACCTGACAAGAGAAGTGACCTGGCCGGCTTCGGCCGAACCGACGAGGTGGATTCTTTTGCGCCAGACTTTTGATATAGGGCTTCTCTGCCACTCCATGGTAGCAGTGTCGACCTTCGCCCGTACACTCATATCACCATTAATACTTGAGTGGACATGTCGCGAATCCAAAATGACCGAACTCATGTGAGTCCTACCGGGCCACCGTTTACTTCAGCCGCCCGACGATATGCCGGGCGTCCCGTCAATTCCGCCACGTAATCAGAGAGTTCGGGGGCTAACGGTATTTTACAATAACGCGCCCAAGTGAGACACGTCGTCAGCAAAACGTCTGCGCACGTAAACATCGTGCCCAAGAGATACGGTCCGCCGGTCCTCAGTTCCTCCGTAACCGCGCAGATTTGCCGTGCGAACCCCTCTTTTGCAGCCTGAACCGCGTTTGGGGACCTCCCATACAAATAATGCAAGTCATCATGCCGCCTTAGTATATAAAGCGTGTGGGCATCTAACTCGGTCATAATAAAGAAGCACCACTGATCATAGAGTCCACGTTCGGGTGTGCCCGGGGAAGGCACCAGGCCCGCCCGCGGGCCATAGTTTTCTGCCAGATAGTTAATAATAGCGGCACTTTCGGCAAGCACTAGGCCGCCGTCCTGCAAAACCGGAATCTTCCCGCGTGGATTCAGCTTTCTGAATTGCGCCGTCTGTGTCTCGCCTGTTCTGGACCCTACCAATCGTTTCTCATACTTCAAATTTAGTTCCTGCAAGACCCAGTGCGGCCGAATCGTCCGGGTCGTTCCTGCGCCCCACAAGATCAGATTGCGCGTCTGTTTTCTGTCACTCATACGTCATTTCCGGATGTCGAAACGGCATCAAACGCTCTGTCAGCGGCGATATCCTTCCACCAGGCGTTACGCTGAGACGTGCACACCGGGTGTCCTTCCAGCCCATGGCCTGGCTTCCTCCAACTGTTTCGCGAGTCGCAGGAGTCCAGCCTCATCGCCCAATTTTCCCACGAATTGGACGCCGATAGGAAGCCCGTCCGCGGCCCAGTGCAAGGGCAACGAAATGGCGGGTTGTCCTGTGGTATTAAACAGTGGGGTAAACGAGCAATACGAAAAAACTTGTTGGGTCCACTCCATAGCACTCATTCCGGGCCTATTTTGACTCACCTCTCCGTGTGGGACAGGCGGGGTAGCGATAGTCGGTGTCACAAGCACGTCAACATCGTCAAAGAATCGTCCTACTATTCGAGATAAGCGGCCCCCATAGTCTAACGATTTCAAAAGGTCAACTGCCGTATATTTTCGGCCGTCTTCCCAACACGCCAGAGTGACGGATTCGAGCGTATCCGGACCAATGTCACGGCCCATTTCGCTCGCGAGATCCTCCACAGCCATAGCATTATACGCCGTCCAAATAACATGAATATTCTCGAGAAACTCCTCCCAATCGTATTGGGGGCTCGATTCGATGACCGTGTGTCCGAGTTCCTCAAGTAATCTTACCGTGTCATGTACCGCCTTCACACATTCCGGATGACTGGTTTCGCCTGATGCGCGTGTCGCCGTCCATGCCACTCGCAAAGGTTTTGGCGCGATCTCAGATTCTTCGCGGTAAGGCCGTGCCGGCAACGACGGCAAACCTGGCGCTCCTGCATCTGCTCCGGCAACGATGTCAAGTAAAGCAGCAGAATCTCTTACCGTGCGCGATACAACAAATTCACAGGCCAATCCACACAGGGGATCCGAGTAATCGGGCCCGGTCGGTACCAGATCCCGAGACGGCTTCAGCCCGACAAGCCCGTTGCATGAAGCGGGAATTCTTATAGAGCCACCGCCATCGTTCGCATGCGCCACCGGGACAATTCCCGCCGCGACTGACGCCCCTGATCCCCCACTAGACCCCCCTGCACTATGGCCGGCCTTCCACGGATTCTGTACGGGCCCGAACAAAACGGTTTCCGTCGTCGGATTGTAGCCCAGTTCTGGAGTCTGCGTGGTTCCCGTAAGAATGAACCCTGCCCTTCGAAAACGCGCCATCAGCTCCGAATCTTCTTTGGCAATGTACCCCTGCGCTAGCCTTGAGCCCATGTCCAGCCGGACGCCCTTTGCGTGCAACACTAACTCTTTAATAAGAAATGGCACGCCTGCGAAAGGTCCTTCTACCACCATTCCTCGGCTTTCCTGTAAGGCCTGATCGTCCAAAATCTGCAGCACAGCATTGATCTTTGGATTAAGTTTCTCTATTGCCCCGACCGCGGTCTTTACAAGCTCCTCAGACGTGACTTCCTTTCGAGCCACTAGTTCAGCTAACCCTAACCCGTCGTATTGGGCGTATTCACTCAACGATAGCATAGCGGTGTCTCCTCCATTCTATGATGTTTGCGGGGGCACAGCCTAACATGGCAAAAACCCGCTGGTCTATCCGCACCAAAAATTATTCTAGTACAACTCGTACTTTGCCAAGCGACCATCCAGCCCGCCGTTAGACAGGGGCTTTTTCCAAGACGATTTCAGACCAATTTCTTTCAAGTGTTGCCTGTCTCCAAAATAGATAAATGCCGTACACCCCTGGCACCGCTGCTTCAAAAAATCGCCCAGACGACGGAACAGCACGGCTGGTTCGGAACCTTTGAGTCTGATGCCATAGGGCGGGTTACAGACGATCACCGAATTTGCGATTCGATCGATTCGGAAGGCGTCGCGTTTTTCGACCGCAACAGCCTCACGCGTAAGTAACATTTCACTGTTTTGTTTTGCGGCGTCAACCGCCCGGCCGTCAATGTCACTTCCCGTGATAATTCCGGCAGGAAGGACCTTGCGCCCCGCCCTACCTTTCGCACGAACCTTCTCCCATAATACTGAATCAAAATCTGGTAGAAGCTGAAACCCAAACCGCTTCCGGAGTGTTCCCGCCGGCGTGCAAGACGCCTGCATGTAAGCCTCACACAACAGAGTCCCTGAACCGCAGAAAGGATCATACAATGGTACTGACGCATCCCATTCCGCATATTGGATGATAGCGGCCGCCAACGTTTCCATCATGGGCGCATCGACACTCATTTTACGGTAGCCGCGGCGGTGGAGTGACCCGCCCGAGGTGTCGATACTTATCACCGCCTCGTCGTGGTCAATATGCAAGTTAATCCAAATGTCGGGATTCTTCGTGTCTACCGATGGCCGAACACCCGTCGCCACTCTGAATGAATCAGCGATAGCGTCTTTTAGCCGCAATGCTG
>CAZSWX010000072.1:0-8142 GCA_964610865.1 uncultured Enterobacteriaceae bacterium | reverse complement strand
ATGGCCCATTTTACAGGAGTGAATCACCTTGCATTTGTGACGAGCGACATGGACGAGACAGTGCGCTTTTGGCGAGATTTGCTCGGCATGCGCTTGATCGCCACAATAGGGGAAGAGGGCTTTCGACACTATTTTTTCGAGTTATCCGAGACGGACGCGGTGGCATTTTTTGAGTGGGACGGGGCAGAGCCAGTGCCACAGAAACCTCACGGAAGGGCTTTTCGCGGACCGATAGCGTTTGACCATGTGGCGTTTGGCGTCACCTCTTCTGAAGAGCTTTGGGAACTCAAGGACAAGTTGTCTGCCGCGGGTTGCGATGTTTCTGGTCCGGTAGACCACGGGTTTATACACTCTATTTACGCGTTCGATCCAAATGGCATCCCCATTGAATTTAGCTATAACGTTCCAGGGGTCGATATCCGAGAGGCCCCCGTTTTTGGCGACAGGGACCCTTCCCTGACCGCCCAAGAAGGCCCAGAGCCAAAACCCGAAATGTGGCCACCGGTGTTTCGGTCGACTCCCGCGGACCAAAAATATATTACGAAAGGAGCAGGGAGTGAGGTAGGGTCATACAGTCGAACGGAAACGCAATAGATTGGTTCCGCGCACTCCGACAAGGTGGAACCTCACTGACAATCTGGAACCGGACCTTGTCGAAAGCGGACCAGTTGGTGCAGTCGGGGGTAACGGTCGCAAAATCTGCGGACGAAGCCCTTACTGCGAGTTCTTGCTCGATACTGTGTCTCGCCGATTACAAAACTGGCCGAGAACTGCTCACTAATTACGACAGTCCGTTGGTTGATCGCACGATCATACAGCTGACAATCGGCAAACCGGTGGATGCTAGAGCTCTGGCGGGCTTGGTCCACGAACAGAAGGGTTCCTACCTAGACGGCTCAATTATGGGATTCCCAACCATATCGGCACCTCTGACAACCTGAACCTGTACAGCGGAGACAACACGGCTTTCAATTCTCAGCAACGCAGGCTCGAGATGCTCGGGAAAACTCGTTACTTAGGCGAAAATCCAGGGGCTGCTGCGGTCCTCGATCTGGGGGCCTTAATGCCAATCACGCCAATGGTAGTGGGTCTGGTTCAGGGGATGAAAGCCTGCACGGCCGAGGGGGTGTCAAACCAGCAGTACGATTCTTTCATTCGCGAGTGGGTACCGCTCGTCCTGGAAGATACTCTCGCGAAAGCACGGCAAGACGGTTACGCGACAGACCCGACGAAGACGGAGGTGTCATTATTGCAGGCGACGGAAGTTTTGCAAATGTTTGCCGAATATCGCAGCGAAGTTGACACCGACCCTAGTATATTTCGCGCGCTGGAGCACCTGTTCCAAAGCGGTGTGGACCAGGGCCTCAAGGACTACGATTGGGTGTACGCGGCGGAGCTGCGCGTAAAAGGCGAGGCCGCCAAAGCTTTGCTGCAGGAATTTGAGACCAGCCGAAAATGAAAATCCATGAGGCGCGTCCTTGGCTGCGGCGTCAACTACGACGTCATGCCACAGGATTCACGCTGAATTCCCGCCGGAGGGAGCAAGTGGGGTACCCAGCGGCAGAGCTCCTGGCCACCTGATTGTAGACCAGGCAGAGAAGAGGTTCGTGCCTCCACGGCAATGCGTCCTTAGAAGAAGACGTACGAGCGGACCACGACGTTCCTTCGACACGGAGCATCTTCCGGCGCGGTTGGGTCGATACACGCCGAATGGAAGGACCAGCGAGAGACAGAACCGTCGGTGACGGAGTCGTAGCACTTCAGCATCGAGACCTCGGTTGGTGTCTGCTGGGGCAACCAGTACCACTCGTGATTGGCGCGATGGGTAAAACGGGTCGTCTCGCCGACGCGGTCGTCATAGATACGGTAATTAGTGATATAGGGTTGGTCGGCGAAAGAGGGCCAGGCGCAGAGCACGAAGGGATTCTGGCGAACGGTCTCCATCGGTTTGGCGAGATTTATAGACATGAATCGCCTCGACATTTTAGCGTCGGCCTCAGCTTCGGTGTAGCGCTGCGGGCGGCCAAAGTTCCGCAAGTTCTGGGTGAGGAGTTCGCGGCAGCGGACTCGGCCGCTGTTGTCGTTCAGGTCGTTGTGTACAAGGTTAGCGTAGAACTTATTGACCCCAGGATCCTTGTTGTCCTGATCCTCCTTGACGTCACCAGCGTAATCTTTATCGAAGAGACCGTGATTGTACACAAACGCATCCGTTGCGTCAGGGAAGAACTCCAAGAGTAGCTTTTCCATCTCCGGGTAGAAAACGCGCTCGACCTCGGCCGCGTCGTAGAAGTTTTCGCATTGGGAATCGCAGTGGGCAAGGGACACGCCCAACTTGTCCATGCATTCGGAACTATTTGGCGAAAGCCCAGGGTAGTACTCGGCGATGCGTCGCGCGTCGCGTAGCACGAACGGAAAATAGAGCGATCCCCAGGTCACGTCCTGTCCTTCCTGGCGCAACATTTTTGCGACATCCGCACGTGCTGGGTCTCGCCACAATGCGTTAGACGGAACGATCGAGTAGGACGGCGCCTCGTAGACGCTGTAAGGCATCGGGATTGCGACGCCGCCGTCGGGAACCTCGATGTTACTCGCCCGAATATGGTCCATGCACTCCTCGTGGGTCCGGAACCCAACACCCCACTTCGTTTTAATGGGTCCAGGGGGTGCGTTCCGGATCATGTCCATAACTTGATGTCCATCCCTCTGGGTGAGTTGCTGAATCGCTGCTTCCGTTGCGGCAGCCGTTCCGGCATCTCCGTCCTTGTCGAATGCCATGTAGGACAAGCCGCCATTCGCGGCTATAGGAGCGGGTTGCCCTTTGGTTAGTTGTAGGGGTGGCACATAGACCGAGGCATCTCTCCCGGTACTTCCTGCCACTTGATTCTCCATAGCATCGACTTGGTTCATAGCATGCTCCCTAATTAAAGATGTTTTAGCGTTGCATACGGGATTTGTCTTAGCAAGCCTCTCGTTATTTCTACTCGCATGAACCGCGGGATCTGAAACGGGCACGTTGTGCGGATCCTCTACTCCGGAAAGTGTCGATCCGTCGTGCACCGTGGCTCATCAGTAGAGGAGGGAGATCAAATACCTGTGTGCGGCCTGGGCCCGCGCTTGCGACGTGTGCAGGGGGTTTTAGAGTGTCCGAAGGTCTTTGATAATGATTCTTATGAGGCGGTGGTGGAACTGGTCGATGCATGGGAATTAAAAGCTCCACGAAAGGGTTAACAGGCAGTGAAACACAGAGCTAGGGAACTAGGACAGAGCTATTCTTTAGAAGGGATTCGCCAAAGGGCGACTTACTCCCTAGCACTCAGTATTTCGCCTTCACAGTCTCAAACTACGGCGATGTAAGTCCACGTCCCGGGCCGGCTGGCCCACGCAGTCCCGCCCCTCTCTCGCTGCTATCATAAGCTCATCCCCCGCTTGCTCTACGCGTGATCCTCTCGCCTGTGTCCGTACTAAATCTGCATCTAACAGAGCCGGCTTGCGGTGGCTAAGCAATTTTTATTTGACCCGCTAACTATATCGATCCGTCATGCCGGGTCACCCTGATATATCCAAACGATCTTCTACAGGTAGGTTACGACGGACCACCCCGGTTGCTTCGTCACGGTTTCTAACGCGTAACTTATTGAATTTGTGGTTAAATAGTGAATAAAAGATGCCTCTCAGCTCGTTTGGCACGAGTTGTGCATTATTCCTGGGTATCCCGCCCACGCTGTGACGCACAGTATCTGACCGGGCAGGACGGAAGGGGCACTATGTCAAAAAAAAAACGTACAGACAAAATAAATAAGGCATTGGGTATCCTGCTGCTTGGGGTCATGGTTGGCCTGGCCGGATACTTAGGGAATGCGCCGGTACCGCAACGTCAGAGTATCGCGTTCGCCGGGACCGTGACAGACACCACAGACCTCGATGCGGCTCTGACTTCATTGCCGGCGAAACTGGATCGATCGACGAAGCGTCAAAAGCGACTGGGCGAAAAAGTGGTCGCAATCGGCAAAGAGCGAAGTGACGGGGTCACCTCCCCAGTTGAAGGAGAACAAAACGTGTTCCACACACCCGAAGCAACACGTAGACGGGCTGAGCAGCGACTCGCAGAACAGAAATACATCATGGCGGCGGTGCTCGAGGCCGAGGACCAGGATCCCTACTGGAGTGCGGTCGCACAACAGGGATTGTACGAATCCTTTGCCTTCGAACAGGATCTGGGCATACACGTCGTTGACGTTACTTGCCGGTCATCATTGTGTGGTGCGGAGTTTGCCTTCGAGGGGACCGTCCCAGATGAGGCGATGTACCGCAACATGCTCGACAGGGTGCCGTGGTCGGGTCAACGCTACGTCGAGATGAGTGTGGATATGGACGGCCCTTACATCTTCATGTACATCGCCCGCGAAGGTCATCATCTCCCTGAACTGACGGGTTCTATGGGTTAACGATCCTATCACTTTGTGATCTGCATTCCTCCGCAAGTTACTTTCCCGCCCGGGGGCTCCTCCTCCCTCGGGCGGTTTCTGTTTAGATCTTCCTCCACGTCGCCCCAATTTGTGTTGGTTGGCCACAAGGTGCTCTGCCCAAGAGTGGTCTGCAGAGCTGTAATGTTGACAAAGCCTTGTCTCGGAGCACGTCCAGTACGAGCGGAAGACAATTCGCCTGCGGTGCGGCATAGCTCAGTTCAGATGGCCTCTAGGGAGAATCCCTTTAGGCTACGGTCAGGAGCCGCCGTGACTTCGCCTGGCCGGTGTCTGGTTCGTTTTCGGCCATTTGGTGACGTTCTTCTTTCCAGGCGCGCTGTAACATTTTTCGAAATTTGACGACCGCGACATCAGTTTGTGAGAGGTGTTCGCGACGCCAGTCGGAGAGGGTTCCTTGGCCCATCACCATGGCCCGGTCCGGTCCCATGTTACAATGGTAAATATTGTTCGGCAGTCCCCACTTGCGCCAGTGTAAGGACTGCATGATCCAGGCCCTTGCCCGGTCTTTGAATTCTCCATGAAAGGTCGCGCACGTAAAGACGCGCACTTTACCTTCGTCGATGGGCACTGACCAAAAGATCGCGCCGGCAGGCCAGATAGGAGGATGCGGAGCAAAATAGACGTAACCAGGGACATGCATTTCCCAGCCCGATGCGTAGTGTGGGCCCCGGTGGTCAGGGCCTGTGGTCTCCATCCCTACCTCTAGGCCACCACATTCGAGCTCATGTCCATAATGTTGCCCGTACCGAGCTTGGTCAAGGAACTGGGAACAGCGTGCGTGGGAGAAACAGGCGTGCGCAGCGTCCGCGTTATTATCCAACGAATTTAAATAATTGCAGTCCCAATCCCAGTGCATGAACCACGGCCAAGAGCCGGACATTGCTTCTGCGACATGCGGAAGGTTGTCATCCAAGTCGGGCACGTTGGCAGTGTCTCCCATGTACGCCCAGATCACGTGGTGTCTTTCTAACGCCGGATACGCAACTGTTCTTGTTTTACGCGGTAATGGGCTGTCTGGGCCCTCCGCGAGCGCCGCGACACACTGGCCAGTGCCGTCGAAGGTCCAGCCGTGGTATGGACAACTTACTGTCCCGGGAGAGTGTAGGTTGACCCAACCTTGAGAAAGACGGGCTAACCGATGTGGACAAATGTCACTTAAAGCGCGGGGCTTCCCATCTTCGTCCCGGAATATAACAAGGTCCTCACCTAACAAACGGGAGGACTGCAATTGGTTTTTCCGGAGGTCCTTCGCTGGCAGAACTGGGTACCAAAAGTTGCGGAGGCCCTTATAGGGAACATCGTCCGGGATGTCTTTGGGCAGTTCCCGCAGGTGAGTTGGACACTGGTCTGCCCAACGTCTCCAACGCCTAAGGTCGGAGTTCCAAGCCAGAGAAGAAAGCGATGCCCCGAGCGTACTTTTTGGTTCGCATTTGATGAGCTCACGTTGATTCAGTTTGACGCGGCGCTCGCGCCACCAGTCTCCAATACTTCCAAGCACGAATATATCCCTTCTCAGAACCCAAAAGATTGTTCAGAGTGTCTACACTAATCATGATGCAAATACCATAACCGCCCCGCCTGTGAATCGAATGCTAAGACAAGGTCTGATTATGTTATACCGGTCGGGCCGAGGCGCTAATTGGAATGTAGGTAATGAGACTACGTTTTCTCTGGCAATCCGGTGGTAACCGCTTTAGGCAAGAGAACAGGGGCGGGCCAGTATAAGGCAACGTCTCTGACCGGCCCCCTACGCTGGTTGGGGCCCCATCCACCCGTGCAAAACCGTCGCCTCACACGCTCTACGTGCGATCAACTCGCCGGTGTTCGCGCAAAACCCGTATCGACCAGGGGGGCCTTGCGGTAGCTACGGAATCTTTACTTGACCCGCTATCTATATCGATCTGTCATGTAGGTCATATTGATATACCCAAACGATCTTAATAAAGGCAGATTGTAGCAGACCATCTCGGTTCTCTCGCCGGGGTTTCTAACTTGTAACTCACTGAATTCGTGAGAGAAGAGAAAAATCCGGTGCCCATTCCAGGGGTTTGGCATGGATCGTGCTTTATTCCTTAGTATCCCGCCCACACTGTAACACACAGTAATTACCCGGGCGGGACAGGAGGTAGACGATGTTTAAATTAACGATGCTGGCAATTGGAATGGCAGTCGTTCTAGGGAATGCGCCGGACCTGAAGGCCCATGATTTCGAAAGCGACACGGCTGCTATAGATTTTGTGATAGACAAGTTGGAACGGTATGCTCGAGCAGAAGGAAAGCAGAACAGGAAGATTCAAGAATTGGAGGAAAGAATCGCAGAATTGGAGAGCGGCGGTGCTATAAGTGGTATAGACTGTCTATATCAAACAGGGAATGATTTGTTTGTTGAGGGTTGTAACCTCCACGTTAGAAGTGGAGAAGGTCACACGTATGGACAAGACCTTGTCCCTAATGGCCTGGGAAATCTCATAGTTGGCTACAATGAAGAGCGCCGGGATGGTTCTGACGAAAAGACAGGGTCGCATAACCTTGTGGTAGGTCCCAGGCACAATTATTCGAGTTGGGGCGGTTTCGTTGCCGGCGATAGCAACAGTGTGAATCATTACAGTACCTCCGTGTCCGGAGGACACCTCAATGTAGCGGACGGCATATTCACGTCGATAAGCGGTGGTAGCGAAAACACAGCCACGGCGTACAATGCGTCGATCTCCGGTGGACAAAGGGGTTTTGCGAATGGCGTAATGGCTACTATAACCGGTGGTTACGAGAACCGCGCTAGTGGGACATTGGCCGCTGTAACGGGTGGTAGACATAATGAAGCGAGCGGCGACCACGCATCAGTTACGGGTGGTGACCATAACAGGGCTACGGGAGAGACTTCGTCCGTCGTGGGTGGAGACTACAACTTTGCCTCGGGCTACGCAGAGGCGCTGCCCTAGCCTTTTATAAAGAGTGACTTCCCCATGTCCCATCGTCTTCTCGCTGTAGAGGTTGTTTTCCTGCCCGGGGCCAGCCCCCGGGCAGGGTTCATTCAGGGCTTGTCTGGCCTTTCCCGTAAGCCCGCTGCCGGAGTGGTGGAACTGTTAGACACATGGGACTTAAAAGACGAGATGTGACGTCCTCCGGTGTCTCCCCGTGTCGTCCCGTATTCCCTCATCCCTATTGATTTGAGTACCGAAATGACTGCGGAGCAAGATTACGCTCGGGCGTCCATGCGGGGGACCGACCCAGAACGTAATAGAGTCGAGATCGTAGAGCTTCCACTCCCCGTCTGTCTTGTTTACAATAATAAGGTGGCAAACGGCCCCGTTTTTGGGCGTAGGATTGTGCGGTGGTGTATCGCAGGATGGTACGCTCTTGTGGACTGCCAGAGGGAAGAGGGGGACACGGATGCGAGGAATCGAAGCGTCATGGATGGGGATGATGGGTTGGTTACGGGCCGGTGTGGTAGTGGTGACGGCGGGGGTGTTCAGTCTGGTCGGGCCGACGCGGAGTGACGCGGTGAAGCTGAACCCAGTGCTGGTGAACGGCGGGGATGTGAATTCTGTGTTGAAGATCAGTGCAGACAGCAATTTTGTCGTGTACCGAGCGGATCAACAAAACGACGAGGTCATTGAGTTATACAGTGTACCGATCGGCGGGGGGACGGCGACGAAGC
>CAZSWX010000071.1:7888-8176 GCA_964610865.1 uncultured Enterobacteriaceae bacterium | reverse complement strand
GAAAGAAGACCCTCTAATACAATTTGACTATCCGCTTTGTTAACGTGGAATACAGTCGGGATTTCCATCAAGACACCTCTTGCTGCTAGAGGTGTAGGTCAAAAGTCTGTCGTGAGCAAGCCCGTCTTCCGGGTTGTTGTCTTCGTTTTCCTCGCTGCGCTAAGCAGGTCTGCGTTTGGCGCACTGTTCTTTCTCCTATAAAAATTCGTTTGTCTTTCGAATCATTAAGAGATACCTTTAGTGAGCGCTCAGAGTTCCGCGGCTGATCGCTAAAAGCTCTTCGTGCTG
>CAZSWX010000071.1:0-7878 GCA_964610865.1 uncultured Enterobacteriaceae bacterium | reverse complement strand
ATTATCCGCTTTGTTAACGTGGAATGTAGTCGGGATTTCCATGAAGACACCTCTTGCTGCTAGAGGTGTAAGTCAAAAGTCTGTCGTGAGCAAGCCCGTCTTCGAGGCCACCGTCTTCGTTTTCCGCGCTGCGTTAACAGCTCTGGGTTTGGCGCACTGTTCCTGCTCCTATAAAAATTAGTTTGTCTTTGGAATCATTAAGAGTTACCCTTAGGGAGCGCTCGGTGTTTCACGGCTGATCGCTAAATGCTCTTCGTGCTGGGGTTGTGGGAGGACGTCTTGGGGAATACAGAGCACCAGAAAAGTGGGAGCCTCAACTTGAATGTTAGAGGCCTGCAGCAATCCGTAACACTCGCCATAAACGAGCAAACCAACCGTCTCCGGCTCGAGGGTGGGCGTATCTACAGATTGGGCTTAGGCCAATCGCCGTTCCCTGTGCCGCTCGAGGTGGTTGACGCGCTCAAGCATAATGCCGCACAGAAAGACTATTTGCCTGTCATGGGGCTGCCTGCTTTGCGAGAGGCTGTAGCCAATTTTCATCATTCGAAAGATCGCGTCCATGCTAGCCCGGACGGCGTATTGGTTGGTCCCGGCTCGAAGGAGCTGATGTTTCTTTTACAGCTCGCATTTTATGGAGAACTTCTCGTTCCTTCGCCGGCGTGGGTTTCATATGTACCACAGGCCCGGATTTTGGGACGTACAGTCAACCTGATTCAGACAACGTTTGCGGAAAAATGGAGGGTTACACCGGCGCGGTTGGAGGAAATATGCAAGGCAGATCCGGGCCGTCCTCGCATACTTGTCCTGAACTATCCGGGCAATCCGGAGGGAGGCACTTACACCGCCCAAGAATTGTCCGAAATTGCAGCAGTATCTAGAAAATTCGGTGTTATTCTGCTGTCAGACGAGATTTATGGACAATTACACCACACGGGATCTCATGTGTCAGTTGCTCGCTTTTACCCGGAAGGTACAGTCATTAGCTCGGGCCTGTCTAAATGGTGCGGCGCCGGAGGTTGGAGGTTGGGAACCTTCACCTTCCCTCCGGATTTGAAGTGGTTGATGGAATCCATGGCGGCGGTAGCCAGTGAGACTTACACATCCGTTAGCGCGCCTATTCAATATGCTGCGGTGAAAGCATTCCAGGATGGGCTCGAGATCGAGCGATACCTTCTCCATGTGCGTCGGATTTTGTCTTCGCTGGGGCAACGTTGTGCGCGCCGTTTGCAAGATGTTGGAGTAAGAGTTCACAAGCCATCCGGTGCCTTCTATTTGTTCCCGGATTTTTCGTCCTATGCTAGCGGACTCTCTCGGCGTGGCATCCGTGACAGCGCGTCTTTTTGCGAGCAATTGCTCACAGATACCGGGGTGGCGATACTTCCGGGATCGGCGTTCCAGAGACCGGCCGAAGAGCTGACGGCGCGAATTGCCTATGTTGGTTTTGACGGTGCCAAGGCTTTAGCTGCGAGCGAGGCTATCCCACTAGACCATTCATTACCGGGCGATTTTGTAGACCAGTGGTGTGCAGACGTGATAGAAGCGACGGATCGGATAATCACTTGGCTGCGTGACGGTGAATCTTCTAAGGTTGTGGACTTGGCTGATAGAAAGGGAAAAGCATAAGGTCCGCCAGTCCGACTTCCCCCCGGGAAAAGCGCGAAAAAGAACTCGACTACTTGTCGTTTTTTCATTGACATTTCCTCTCTTTCTCTCTAAAGTCCTCTCTCTGATTCGAAATTTATTGGCGCGGCTTCAATATACATGTTGGCCGCCGATGCCTGTATATCCCTAATTAAGGCGACTTTATGTTGAACGAACGCTCAAACAACCTTGCCCAAATTCCTGAATCTGTCCCCTTTGCTCTCACACCCGAGCCGGTTGCGCCAAAATTTAAGGTTTACAATGAGCGCCACCTCGATCAGATCCCGCAGCTAAACCGAATATCAGTGGAGCAGCGGTTCAAAATGGCCGTTGTCGCTCAGGTTTTGCCTTTTCGTGTTAATCCTTACGTATTGGACCAGTTGGTCGATTGGGACAACATTCCGGACGATCCGATGTTCCAACTGACGTTTCCTCAGGAAGGCATGCTGGGGCAGGAGCAATTTGACAGGATGGCTGATTTGCTCAGGCGGAGTGCCGACCGGATCGAAATAAAGGAAGCCGCGGACGAGATACGGATTGGACTCAACCCCCACCCTGCCGGCCAGCAGGAGATTAATATTCCACAAATAGCGGGAGAGCCGGTCCCTGGCATGCAGCATAAGTACGGTGAAACTGTTCTCTTTTTTCCGAGCCAAGGACAGACATGCCACGCATATTGTACTTTTTGTTTTAGGTGGGCACAGTTCGTTGGCATCAAAGAACTTAGGTTCAACTCAAACGATGCAAATATGCTTCAGAAATACCTTGCGGGGAGACGCGAAGTAACGGACCTTCTCCTTACCGGTGGGGACCCGATGGTGATGAAAACCCACCACCTCAGTCAGTATTTGCGGCCCCTGCTAGGACCAGAATTCGAGCACATACAAACAATACGTATAGGGTCGAAAGCCCTTACTTATTGGCCTTTCCGTTTCACCAGTGACCAAGATTCTGATGAACTCATGCGTCTATTTGAAGAACTCGTAAGTGCTGGAAAGCATGTAGCACTTATGGCGCATTATAACCATTGGCGTGAGCTTGAGTCTCCGATACACCGTGACGCCATTCGAAGAATCCAGTCCACTGGAGTTGTAATACGCGGGCAAGGACCTTTGTTGGCTCATATTAACGATGACGCAGCCGTTTGGGCTCGACTTTGGCGCACGCAGGTAAAACTCGGCATCGTCCCTTATTACATGTTTGTGGAACGCGACACTGGAGCCCGCCGTTACTTTGAAGTCCCCTTGGCAGAAGCTACGTCGATCTACCGGGAGGCCGTTTCCCAGGTGTCCGGATTAGCTCGGACGGCGCGCGGACCGTCAATGAGCGCGGGCCCAGGCAAAGTGGAAGTTCAGGGGATCTCGGAAATCTCGGGTCAGAAAGTTTTCGTTTTGAGATTTATACAAGGACGGAATTCCGATTGGGTGCAACAGCCTTTCTTCGCGAAGTACAACCCCAAAGCTACTTGGCTTGACCAGCTTGAACCGGCCTTTGGGGAGCCGAAATTTTTCTTCGAAAAAGAATACCAAGCGATGAAGGAACTCGGCGACTAATACTCCCTCCCAGTCATTTTTGGTACTCAACTTAAGTGCGGGGTTTGAGCATTCTAATGCGCCTCACTGGAGGGTGACCCGGGGTGTTGTCAAGAAACGTGATATGCTCCGCGTCACACTCCGGACATATCACCACAGGACCATAGTTCTTGTCCTGGACTATTGGGGGCCATTTGCCGCTGGCGGGCTCCCCGTAATTTGTCATTTCGTAGAGTTCCGATGCGCACATAAGACAATATTGCGATTTTGGCATTTTGATTCCTTCGTTTGATGCATAATTTTAGGTGTAGTGTTGCATCTCTTGTGGGGAATGTGCAACTGTTGGCGACAGGGTGAAACGAAGATGGCTGTGACCGATTTGCGTCGCTCGTTGAATATGAGAAGGAGTCCAAGTGCCGACAGTACCAGTGATTTTTATCAAAGTTTGTGTAGTGGTTAGCACGTTAATTGTGTGTCACCTGGCACCGGCTTCTCCGGTGAGTGCCATTGTGAGCGTCGGTGATAAGGCCCCAGACTTTTGTCTTCCTGCCCAGGACGGATCCGAGGTTTGTCTGGAACACTTTAAAGGTAACCAAAATGTGCTTTTACTGTTCTATGTGTTGGATTTTACTCCAGGGTGAATGCTGCAGTTGGCCGCAGGGCAGGATGCCCGTACCGAAGAGAAACTCGATGCTATTATTCTTGGGATTAGTACGAACCACTCGGCTTCCCAGTCTGTCTTTAAAGAGCAGCTGGCTCTTGATTTTCCATTAGTGAGCAGCTTTGGCGATAATGGTGTCATCGAAGCGTACGTAGGTTGGCTCGATCGCGAAAAACGCTTAAGTAATAGGGGCTATGTGCTCGTCGATCGTAATGGAATTGTCCGTTACGTGCAGGTAATGGAGAATCCTGGTGAATTTCTCAGCATGCACGAGATTAAGATGGTCCTCTCCGAAATGAACACTGTTGAGTAGAATGCATCATCCGTTTGTAAATTTTAATAGAGTAGTCTGGCTTCACCAGACTGATCGGCGAGGGCTAGAAAACCGTATAGTTTGGTGCTTGCCGAACGCACGTTGCAGCTTCCTTGCTCTGTTAGTGGCGGTGCCATTTCTATTATGCCCATTTGCGGATGCGCTGAGTAATCAAGCAACAAATACTTTAGATCGGGACGGTGTCGGTGCGCCGCAGGTTCTAGAGATCCCATCCGCGGCGGTGGAGGGAGCCGGTGAGAACTTGACGAATCAGAAGCCCATGAGCCGACCTGGATGGGATGAATTGCCACTGGATGCAGACGGGTGGTCGAGGCGCCCTAGCTCCACGAGACCATTTGTGCAGGGCCGCAGGGAGGGCGAATATGGGAATGGAAATAGGAGTCAAAAACGGACTTACCTAGGGGTTTTGTTTGCGACGGCGGAAGAAGGGCCTGAAGGCGTGAGGGTCTTGAATGTGATAGACGGTAGCCCGGCTGATCGTGCAGGATTTGTGGGGGTCAACTCCCCGGCGCGAGATAAGAAGAGCGATTTGATGAAGGCGGCCATTGTCGTGTTAGCGATGTCGCCTGCGGGACCATTTGTTATGCCGTTAGCAATTGCCCACGACATCTATAAAAACCGCCATCTGCCAGGGGACCTCATTGTTGAGGTAGGCGGGACGATTGTGCGGACAGCGCAGGAATTTACTGCCGTAATGCAAAATTACCAGCCTGGAGACAGGGTATCGTTCAAAGTGCACAGGAAGGGAAAATTGCTCCTTATTACAGTCGCGCTGGAGCAAGAGCCGTTATAATGTTCCGACGAGTTAGTTAACCCGTTGCTGCCTGGAATGGTGTTTGTACAATCTTTCGTTCCATCTGTACTCGAAATGCGGTAATGGTATTCTTCATGAGCATAGATACTGTCACGGGGCCCACGCCACCAGGGACCGGTGTAATGTATGCTGCGCGTTGGCGTGCTGCGTGGAATTGAACGTCCCCCACTAACTCAGAATCGGCTTGGTTAATTCCCACATCGATGACGGCGGCATCTTGCCTAATCCAATCACCTTTTACTATTTCGGGAGACCCGACGGCGACGACTAGCACTTCGGCGCGACGCACGTGATCAGCTAACAATCCTCTGCGTGCCGTTCCAATATGACTGATCGTGACGGTCGCTAAGCGATCAACTAGCATAAGGCTAACAGGTTTCCCCACGAGTTCGCTGTGGCCTACAATGACGGCTTCTTTTCCCTCGATCTCTATACCGGTCGCATCGAGGAGACGCATCACTGCAAGAGCTGTACATGAACCGATTCTCATCTCTCCTGTGACCGCAGCTCCTACGTTTTTAGGGTGTGTGCCGTCTACGTCTTTTTCGGGATCGATATGATTCACCAGAACTGAGCGTCGCAGGTGCCCGGGCAGGGGCAGCTGCAGTATGATCCCGGTCACTTCGGGATCGCGGTTGAGTTGTTCCAACCTTCGCAATACTTCTGTTTCCTGGGCATTATCGGGAAGGGGGTACCACCGATATTCAATACCGAGTCGCCGAGCAATTCTGTTTTGCGACCGTATGTAGACCACTATGGCTGGATGGGACCCTACATAGATACTAACGAGCACAGGTCTCCTGCCGGAAGATTCTATCAGTGTGGGCACTTCCGAGGCTAAACGATCATAGATCGATTAAGCAATCACGTCCCCGTAAACAATCTTCGTCGACATTTTCTTAACCTATCATTAGGCTCGCGTGTCGGGCGGCGGTAACAGAACAATCCGGAAGCGTAACCGCTCTGCGAAGATGTACCAATGCCGGCTAGCTCATTCTGTAGATTCGTGATAGGCCCGGCGTGTAGGAAACCTATGAAAACATTTTTTGAGCGGTTTGTGGATGAGGTTGTCCGGAAACGGGATTCTGGAGAAATAGACGAGGATAAGGCCGGCAGGTGGATAGCGGAAATTCAAGAGCGGCTTGAAGAGTGCGCTGAGTCTGACCCCGGGGCCCCAATAGTTCAAATGCCGGTCAAACATTGATCCTGGCCTCCTCATTCTTGTGGGTTCTTGCGTTTGTTTTTAAGGGAGCGTGGGTTTGTTTTTTCGGGCGGAACGTCTGTCCCACGATTGATCCCGAGGCAGGGCTCCCGCCGTTGATGCGTAAAAGGACGTGAGGTACTCTACTAACTGATACGGTATTTGGGAGCGAATGAAGCTATGACAGAAAGAAACCCTACGCGTTCCGTAAGGATAGGTAAAATCGATGTAGGTGGTGGCGCGCCTATCGTGGTACAGAGTATGTGCGCGACCAAGACCACAGATATTGATGCCACGGTGGAACAGGTTAATCAATTGGAAAGGGCCGGCGCCGGCGTCGTAAGGGTTGCCGTGGACAATGACAAAGAGGCGGCAGCGTTGAAAGAGATCCGCTCCCAGACTTCCGCAAACCTGTCCGTGGATCTGCAAGAGAATTACAAAGTAGCGGAAAAAGTCGCGGGACATGTAGACAAAATCCGATACAATCCGGGCCACCTCCACCATATTCAAAAGCGGAAGACAATCCCCGAAAAAGTGCGATGGCTGGTTGACATTGCTCGAGATAATGATGTTGCCCTCCGCGTCGGTGTCAATTGCGGCTCTGTTGCACCCGCTCACTTGGAGAAGTACCCGGGTGATCAGATGGAGGCATTAATTCAATCTACGCTTTATCACTGCCAATTAATGGAGGACTTCAGTTTTGATCGATTCGTGGTGTCGCTTAAAGACTCTGATCCTCGAAAAGTAGTTGAAGCAAACACGCGTTTCTCTGAATCCAGGCCTGAGGTCCCTCTGCACCTGGGTGTTACGGAGGCGGGTTTGCCGCCGGATGGTATCCTAAAAAGCCGTATAGCGTTTGAACAGTTGTTGGCAAATGGGCTGGGTGACACGGTTCGGGTGTCATTAACGCTCCCGAATGATCGAAAGCATGAGGAAGTGACCGCCGGATTCAATATCATTAGCGACGCGGAAAATGGACGTTTTGTTTCTGTGCCGGATTTTGGAGCAGGGATGAACATAATATCTTGTCCTAGTTGTTCCAGAGTCGAGAATGAGAAATTTGTGGAACTCGCTCAAGACGTGAAAGCGATGACGGAGTACGCAAAAGACCACGATATCACCATCGCGGTAATGGGGTGCCGTGTGAATGGTCCGGGAGAAACTGACGATGCAGATCTGGGGTTGTGGTGTGGACCTACGACCGTGAACTTGAAAAAAAAGAGTGTGAAGCTGGGGCATTTTGGCTATGACGTCGTTCTGCAACGGCTCAGGGAAGAGATAGACAGCCTCATTGCCGAAAACGCGTCGCGCGGGGTATAATCTGCTCGATGTAACCTGACCCAGGCGAAACTTTCCGCGTTTCACCTGTATTTATCTAGACAACGTGATTCCTTCTTCGTCCAACTTTTTCTTGACCCGATCTGTTGCCATACCTAGTGCAGAGAGTGCATCCGGGTTCGCCTTCGTCGCAAGCTCCAGAGTCTCTAATGCTTTTTGGTAGAGACGTGTTTGTTCATACGCAAAGGCGAGGTTCGAGAGATAGTTGAAGTCGTTGGGCTTTAGGCGTGCGGCTGCCTCTAGAGGCGGAACTGAATTATCGTATTCTCCGAGCTTCAGCAGAGTGACGCCGAGCAATTCTTGTGCAAAGGGGACTTCGGGCCTGAGTTCCACCGCGAGCCTGGCCTTCGATAGTAG
>CAZSWX010000070.1:0-8213 GCA_964610865.1 uncultured Enterobacteriaceae bacterium | reverse complement strand
CAGTTTTACGACCATGTCCTGTACAACCGCTTCAGGAAAAGCAACGAATCACGCTACAAGATAGGACCTGCATGGACGCGCACCCTCGTGGTCAATGCCGAGAGTTTGGACGAAGTTCGTCCCGGGGAACGGGGAATTCTACGACACGTTGATCTTGCGAATTGTGGTTCCGTAAGCGCCATCCAAACCGATGATGTAGGGTACACCACTGGCGACGGTTTTGAAATTGTCGGGCGCTCTATCGGGACGGAGGCACGCGGCTGTGCCCTAATGTTGGATGAGTTTTTGTCCGCTCAGTAAGCATACAAGACAACATCGTCACAAAATATGCATAATCCTTTGTCCCGGGCACGCATCTGCCCTCTCAGCCTGAGGTTCATGTACTGCACATGGATATTACCCAATGACTTTGGGGCCAATAATGGAACATATAACCGAGGACGAAGTCACACAAATCATAGATGACCTCCTGGCGCACCAATCGCAGACCCAGGCTGACAGGCCGGTAACGGAGATTTTACGCTCCATCGATCAGACGGTCTCTAGGTGGCTTGATCCGACATCGCCGGAGCGCCAGGAAGCCGAGCATCAACTCCCCCGCACGACGGGGATGTCGGTTCAAATGCTACGGCATGTATTACCACTCATCTTCTCCGAGTACACCGGAAAAAAATTAGAACGACTGTGCGCGCTGGAGTTGGGGACCAAAGATGTTCTTGACAGTTTCGTACCGATGACCAGCGGCCATAAAAAAGCCGTAGGGCCGTCATTAATTATAAATATTCTTGCCGGTAACATCCCGGGCGCTGGGTTAGACAGTGTGCTTTACTCCCTAATCGTCAAGTCGGCGACCCTCGTTAAAGCATCATCGGTCGAGAACATACTGCCCGAGATTTTCATACGCTCACTCCGGAAGGTGGACCCCGTGCTTGGGTCCAACGTGGCCGTTACCACCTGGCCGGGCGGAAATCAGAAACTGGAGGAGCACACTTTTGGACGCGCAGACCTCGTCGTAGCCTCGGGTTCAGTGCAGAGCCTCTCTGCGATCCGCAAAATTGCTGCTCAGAAGTTAATTGGATATGGACACAAGGTAAGCTTTAGCCTAATTGCCAAGAAGGAAATAGCACAAGTAGAAGAACTCGCTAGAGAAACAGCTTACGACATAGCCCTTTTCGATCAAAAGGGGTGCCTCTCTCCGCAAGTGATCTATATCATTGAGGGAGGAAGCCTCACATCCGGCGCCTTCACAGAATGCCTCGCCGAAAGATTGCGTGATTGGGAATCTTTGCTTCCGCGAGGCACAGCTCCGGCGACGACTAACCATCAGATTAGAAAAGCCAGGGAAGAGGCCGAGTGGAAAATGCTCGCAGGAAAAGACGTTACCCTTCATGCGAGTGGTAAGGGGTTCGACTGGACTGTGATCTACGACAACGACCCTACTTTCGTACCTTCTGAAACCTATAGGACTATCAGGGTAAAACCCCTTAACACCCTGTTTCAGCTCCGGGAGATTCTTGCCCCTTGGAAACCATATCTGGAGTGTGTTGGACTAGCAGCGAGGGACGAAGAATACGCGGCTATCGCGGACTTTCTCGGAGGTATCGGCGTGAGTCGAATCTGTCCTCTCGGAAAGATGCAGACCCCGCCAATCGGATGGCGGCACGGCGGCAGGCCTAGACTCGCAGATTTCGTTCGATGGGTGGGTCTGGAAATTCAATAGCCAAGCAGAACGCGATAGTGGCACATGCCGAGAGGCCGCTCTGTATATAGACAGATTCTCAAACGGGCGGGATCCACCGTAGGTCCTGGTACCGCTTAATCAGGTCGCGCAACATATCTTCGGTGTCTCTACACTCGTGGAATCCTGCTTGCCTAATCTTTACCGTACTGACAATAGTTGGCGGTGGGGGTTCGGTAGCCCCATAAGCAAAGGTCAAATCCGTTAACTCAAATGAGCCGCCAACGAAGTCGAGCATCTTTCTTGGCGCTTGCAGATCGTACTTATCAACGATGGCCGCCCAGTCCTCGTCACGCTTGGGCATTTCTTTCGTTAAGCACATTGGATCGGGCTCCCCTACTTCCATGCCTAGAGCATCCGCAATTGCCGGCCATACATTCTGCCACATGAACACATCGCCGTTGGTGCAATTGAAGATTTCGTTTCTCGCGCTTTCGTGTGTTGCCGCCCACTCGAGAGAACTCGCCAGCAGATCGGCGTCTACCGCCTCAAAGACATACGCGGGACCCCCTGGGAAAGACAGAGGTAGACCGGCTTCCTTCTGTAGCGCCGCATAAACGCACAATGCAGGCAGAACATTGAGGTTTCCGCGTAACGCCTCTCCGAAAATCAACTGGGGCCGGAAAACAGTCCAATGCCAATCCTTTCCTTGCTGCGAGGCACGCACATAATCTTCCTGAAGAAAGTAAAAATTTTCATGGTTGTGACGTGGCCACCGCTCGCGCGCTGGCGCGGCAAATGGCTCTACATGTGCACCATAAGCCTTCGTGCCCTGCAATAAGCTGACATGTCGGAGACCCTGCGCCGCCTCCTTTAACGGTTCAAACAAATTTTTAAGCATGTTAAGGTTGGTTTGCATCTGATCTTGCTCGCGCCAGCCCTTGACCACCCCTGGTTTTTCAAAAAGCGCAGTATACACAAGATGAGTGACATCTTTCATATCACCAAAGACTTCGGCACAACGCGCCTTATCCTGCAAATCGACGGATAACAACGTTGCTCCCAACAATCCCTCTGGAACGCGACGAGAGACTCCAACAACGTCCCAGTCTTCCATTCCAGCAAAATGTCTCACGGCCGCATACCCGACGAGGCCTGACGCTCCTGCAATCAACGCCTTCTTTCTTGCCATTTCGCACTCCTTTCGGTGTACGCTACCAATTCACAAGAGACCGTCAAGGGGGAGTTTCTTGCTGAGGCTTCCCGACTCGCGTATGCTACCCTTCATGCCTTCCCTCAGAGAAGATTTCCTCCGTTTCGTCAGCCAAACATCACCGGAGCCAATAGGCATAGAGGTAGCCCACTCACGCGGGTCCTCCATTACCGATACCCGAGGCGAAGTCTACTTGGACCTGCTGTCTGGCATAGGCGTCAGCAATATCGGCCATACTCACCCCTCGGTAGTCACAGCAGTTCAAGCACAAGCCGAAAATTACCTCCACACAATGGTTTACGGGGAATACGTCCAAAAACCACAAGTACTCCTGGCAAAAAGACTCGCGGATCTTGCCCCCGACGGGCTCTCTATGACATATTTCACAAACAGCGGTACGGAGGCCGTCGAGGGAGCGCTCAAGACCGCCCGTAAGCATACAAATCGATCAAGATTCGTTGCCTTCAACGGAAGTTTTCATGGCGACACTTTTGGGTCAATGTCTGTCGGCGGAAACCCCCTCTATCGTGACCCTTTCGAGCCCCTCCTGCCCGCTGATCTTCTGCCCTTTAACGACTTGACCGTGCTCGACAAAATTGACGAAGATGTCGCAGCGGTCATCGTAGAGCCTATTCAAGGTGAGGGTGGTATTAGAATCCCTGACGACGATTTTCTGCCGGCGCTTCGGGAGCGGTGTTCACAGGTCGGGGCCCTCCTGTTGTTCGACGAGGTTATAACCGGGTTCGGTCGGACCGGATCTTTCTTCGCCCTAGAACACTGGAACACCACACCTGACATCCTCATTCTTGCGAAGGCGTTAGGCGGTGGCATGCCATTGGGCGCATTTATCGGGGCCCCAGCAGTCATGAGAACGCTTGCGTACGATCCCGCTCTCGCGCACGTGACAACCTTCGGTGGGCATCCCGTATCATGCGCCGCCGGCTTGGCATCGCTTGATGTCCTTTTATCTGAAGGACTAGTTGAACAGGCAAAAAAAACAGGGGACACATTTTTAAGCCTCTTAGAGAAAATTTTCCGGAAACACCACTGCCTGGAAGTACGGGGCCGCGGCCTCCTAATCGGTATTGAGTTCGATTCCCCACAAGTCACACAACGGTTTGTACATGAGTGTTTCTCACAAAAACTCATCCTAGGATGGACGCTACACGAGGACCGTATTGTGCGCCTCGCTCCTCCACTCAATATTAGCGAGGAGGAGGTCTCGCAGGCGGTGAAAATTATGCAGAATGTACTTGCTGGTCTCTAGCACACCAACATGACAAACTCCGAAGTAACGGCCCAGGTACCTTACGGATCGGTACCCGTCTTTCCCCATGCGTGTATCTTGTCGACGGCGATTCTTACCATACTATTCTGCGAGATAGTCAATTGCATATCCCGGTACTGAGGGTACCGCTCCCGCAGGAGTCCTAGAACCCGGAGATATTCATCCTCACTATCCACAATCGAAGTTCCACCC
Organism: uncultured Enterobacteriaceae bacterium; assembly: GCA_964610865.1. Taxonomy (GTDB): domain Bacteria; phylum Desulfobacterota; class Binatia; order Bin18; family Bin18; genus Bin18. The sequence continues at coordinate 3,842 of CAZSWX010000070.1, read as the reverse complement.
GTGATCATCACATAGGCCAAACGGGTCCAGTCGTTGTCATAATCGTCTATAACAATCGCCGCGACAGGATTTTCAAGCATGTTACGGATTCGTTTGAGGGGTTTTCCGGTCTTTCTTTTAGGTTTCTGGTCAACAACAAAATAAATGTTTTCCGCGTCAAGCGCATAACAGAACGGAATCACGTGCGGGATTCCGTCACGCCCCGTCGTGGCCAGACGTCCTACGCTATGCCTCAATATGAAATCTCTAATAGTATTGTCGACCATCATCGTTTTGTCCGGTGGCTTATCTGCGCAGGCTTATTTGGCTGTCCCCCTATTCGCGGATTGTTCTTGCCCCTGACCCCTAAAAAATCCTTCGGCTTCGCGATATATGTCTTCGCGCCGATCTGCATACCGGGGAGAAAAATGGAACACTTCCAGTCTTTTTACGTTTGCCCGTCGCCCTAGTAATCCAGCTTGTTCCGCCGTTAGGTGATACCGCTTAGTGGCCTGTTCTTCATCTTCTCTCAGAAAAGGAGACTCGCAGAAAAATACGTCTGCGCCGCGGGCGAGCCCTTCTATCCGATCGACATTTTCCGCACTGTAGAGCGCATCCACGACATATGCAAATTTCACTCCTGGCGTTTCCATCACAAATTGCGTCTTAGCCTCACCAAGGTGAAATTCTCTCGTATGGTTACGACCAGCCCGTTTCCAAGACGCGGTCACAACAAAATCGTCGGACTCATTCGCCAGCAGGGCTTGTTTGAGGACTGACAACCAGGGTCCTCCGTCTACGCCCAAGCGCTCCAAGCAAGGTACGTCGATATTGAACCGTCTTTTCTCTTCCATCGCGAATGCCATCGAATGAATCCGGTGGTTCAAATGTGTGGCCCTGACCCGGAACTTGGGCTCGTCCAGCAATGTACCACTAAAGGGTGCCTCGACGCATTCTTCTCTCTTAAAACTCGTGCCGGCCCGAAACGCCGCACTTCGGATAGAATCAGGCGAGACTTCCATCACTTCCAGAGAAAATGCGTAGCCGTCAACAAGGTTCCACGTGTATCCGCGCAGTTTTCCTTCCACGCATTCTAGTATTCCAGGAGGACCATACAACGTGAGTTTCCGTTCCTGGCCTAGAAAGATCCTCAAAAGCCTATCGAAACCAATGAAATGATCAATGTGGCAATGTGACACGAAAACGTGGGTGACCCTCAAAAGATCTGCGGCGGGGAACGTATCATTCTGGCCCAGGTCAAAAAGCAATCCACGACCGCCCCAGCGGTAGTCGATATAAAGTCCGGGATCACCGAATGGCCCATTAATCAAACGGGCCTCGAACGCTCGATTCATTCTAAAGCACCTTTTCTTCCCAGTCACACGGAAAACCTACATTTTAAATTTCGGAGCTTTGCCGCATATACGAGAAGCGAATTAGCATCTGTCCCCTCCAAAGCACACCTCACCTTCCTGCAGGAAACGAGCTACACAATGCCTCTCCAATTTTAAGGACCGCAATCGGTAAGGGGAGAAGTCTAATATTTTCCTTTGTTTACCCCCGCGAACCCGGGTCAGGGTCATTGACAGCGTCCCGAGAGGCCGCTACCCAGTTATTATTCGATCACGGTGACCCCGCCGAGTCTATATGGGCCTAAAAAACACCGCAAGGGTTTCATCTTACGATTGAACGCGCTCAACAATTTTTAGAGCGTAAGTACGAGAGACGGAGTAACGACCAATGGCAACCCTAATTAATGAAGATTGCATAAATTGTGGCGCCTGCGAGCCCGAATGCCCAAACACAGCTATCTATCAGGGGGGAGTTGAGTACGAGTTTAATGGTGCAACGCACGCCGCCCTAAACGAAGACCTTTTCTATATTGTCCCTGAAAAATGTACCGAGTGTGTTGGCTTCTTCGACCAAGAAGCCTGTGCGGCGGTTTGTCCCGTGGACTGCTGCGTCCCTGACCCAAATATTGTCGAAGCCGAAAGCGTTCTATTGAGCCGCGCCCGAGAACTCCACCCTGAACAAACGTTTGGGGAGGATTTTCCGTCAAGGTTCAAAGGCTCAACCGAGGAGGCTAACGGCGGCGCAGTGGCGCCTCCGACCGATCTCGTAGCAACAACAGAGGAACCGGTGCAAGCGCCGGACCCTGGCCCGGCTCCGGCTGTCAGTACGCCGTCTACCACGACATCGTTATCGATCCCCACGATCAATGACTGGGAAGTGCCCATTAACTGTCACCGCTGCGAGGGTGAGTTTTCCGCTCCGTTTAGAAATTTTCGAATAGGCGTCGTATTCTACTGCTCGCACTGTGGCGGCTCATTAGTAGTCAACTCCTCGATGTTCAAAGACGTCTCGAGAGCCTTGGATACTTTCCATCAGAACTGGACAGCTGAAGTCGAAACCTTTCAGAAGACCCAGGACGAAAAGCTCAATAAATTTGAGACGAAGAAACTTACGGACTTAGCGGGTTTCACGTCCGAGCTTAAGAAGGTAGTAGCCGGCGCAAAACCAGCCGGCAGGACACACCGCCGTCTATCGATGTTTGGCTTCCAGCGAGTTGGGTGACAAACAACCGAGATAGCGCTAAAGGGGAATTAGGCCCTTCGGCGGACCTCGGTCTCCTCGTCTGCGATTCCATTCAAGAGGGTCTATTCCCCATACCGACTCCCTATTTCCATCGCCTCCGGGACTCCCAAGAGTGTCGTCATTTCTTCGAAAGAATCCCAACCAGCGTCCTCTGCTATGGCGCCCGTTGTATTTAACTCTTGCATCGCATCTCGCATCCGTACGTAAAATGCCATGAGCGTAGCCGTGTGTATGGCGATCTTGAAGCCATACGATTGGATTCTCGAGACGGGGAGCAACTGTCCATTATATAGCAAAGGCAAGTCACCCAATTCCGCCACGTAACGCTCTATATCGGTCTGGGTCTTGATGCCGTCGACAAAAAGAACATCCGCACCCGCCTCACGATATGCGCGCGCGCGCTCCACTACGTCTTCCCAACCATTCACCGCCAATGCGTCGGTTCGCGCAATAATAACGAAGTGTTCATCTCTGCGAGCATCACAGGCGGCCCTAACTTTAGGCACCATCTGTCTCAGCGGTATTACCTGCTTTCCGCCAAGGAACCCGCAACGCTTAGGCCACACTTGGTCTTCGAGATGTAGAGCCGCGGCACCGGCCGATTCGTACTCACGTACGGTACGATAAACATTCACTGGATTTCCATAGCCGGTATCCGCATCACAAATCAGCGGAAGGTCCACGGCGTTAGAGATGTACCGTACATTTTCCACCATTTCCGCCATCGTCAACAAGCCAACATCAGCGAATCCCCGCGATGCGGCCGTTCCAAAGCCCGTCATATACACGGCTCTGAAATTTGCGGCCTGGGCAAGTTTTGCTTGAAATGCATCAAAGACAAACGGGGCCAGAACCATTTCCCCGCCATTCAGCATCGTCCGCATGCGTGACGTTGTAGTCATTAAATCTTCCTCCCCTAAAATCTTCGAATCACTAGTGCATTAGACGGGACCCGGCTCACAAGTAGCGTCCCGGCAACGGATCATTATCGATGACGTCTCACGGTACCGGCGTATAAAAGCGCTTGGCGTCTGCGGCTGAGTACAACCAAACCGCTCCCGGCCTCCCACCTGTCTGTTATTGCCCCAATTTTCGATTTTCATTCAACCTAAGCCACCTCACCATTCCGTCCGTGCCGGGGGCATGGCGCCTTTAGCGCTGGGTGCATCGAAAAATTCCTCCGTCGCATGCATCCCTCTGTGCATATATTTTCTTAGAAGGCGGCCGGAGCGCTTTATGAGTTCACGTCTCCCCTTGAAGACCTTCTC
>CAZSWX010000069.1:1514-8232 GCA_964610865.1 uncultured Enterobacteriaceae bacterium | reverse complement strand
GGGTTGCGGCCGGGAGCATGTCGTGTTGTCGTTGCGACGTCATACGAACCCTCCAGTTGTAAGCGTTTGTTACCCATTAAAGGCTTATCACTACATAGCTCTATTTCGAAAAAGCATCAATCATTGCAATGTAGTTTTCTTGAACTTCTTGCGGGTCGGCAGCAAAAGAGGGGCTCAGTAAAATGAGAGTATCAAACAGATTTTCAAATCTTGATAGCTGCGTCCGGATATCGTCGGGAGTACCTGCGAGTACCAACGCGTCGACCATGTCATCGCTCACGCTGTCCAGCATGAGCGCGACATCGTTTTGAATCATGGCCTGGCGGATGGTTTGTTTTTCCTCAGCAAAGCCCATGGGGTCAAGAACGATGTCAAAATATGGCAATGTTGCGTAGAACGCTATGGCATGGCGTGCAAGCCTGCGGGCATGTTTCGCGTCTTTGTTCACGGCGCAGCATTTGACGGCGCAAACCTCGAAATTGGTATTGCTTGTGCGTCTGCGAGCAAACCCTTTCGCCAAATTAGGGTGGACGATCTCTGTAAAATACTTGGGCGTATTCAAGACGTTAAGGATGATTCCATCTGCGAGGGAACCGGCAAGTTGAACCATGCGAGGCAGAACAGCAGCTAGGTAAATTGGAATATTGGAATATGCTGGTATGGTCAGGCGACGGTAGTCCCGGACCGAGTAGAACTCGCCGGAATAGTTGACCGGCTGATCCGGAGACCCGTTCCACATGGTACGAATACATTCTACGTATTCGCGCATGCGTTTCACAGGGTTTTTATAGTCGAGCCCATGCCACTTCTCGTTCCATTCCTTTGGCGCGGTCCCTAGACCTAAAATGAACCGGCCTGCAGTGTACTCCGACAGGGACATGGCACCTAGTTCCGTCAGCATCGGGGGCCGGGCAAAGTGGGCGACAGCGGTTCCTAACCTGACGCGTCCTAGGGTACTAGCGATAGCAGTGAGCGGGACGAACGCGTCTCTCCATAGCTCAGCCGCCCATACGCTCTCTGCCCCACCTGCCTCCGCACGGGAAGAGAGGCCCAAGATGTCACTTAGGCTCAGTTTGTCGCCGTTAAACAGTATTCCCCACTTTTCCACCACTCTATTTCTCATAACAGAATCCTCCCGACGCAATTCATAATGAACGCTATTTCAACTAAAGATGCTTTGCCGTGGATACTGTGGAAAAAAATTATAGCACGATAGTGGAGTGGTTGAGTGGAATGTGGTATTGATAGACCTTGTGGTTTATGGAAGGCCTGTTAAATGTGTCGGACCGTTTTGGTGTCGTGCGAAGATGCTTAGCCTTTTCTTGGGGGTAGTAATTGTTGTTGGATCGACAGGTTGCATCAGTCGGCCAACAAAACCCTTGGTTTTGACCGAACAGACAGGAGCGATACCGGTTGAATTTAGTGGGGCTGATTGCGATATTCCGATTTTGTCGTCGCGGCCACCAAAAGCCCATGAAGTGATTGCTCGAGTAAAAACGTATGGAAACCAGGGTACCGGAATGGAGGCCATGAGGACGGCGTTGCATCGGGAAGCATGTGCTATTGGAGCTGAGGCGATAGTCTTGGAGCGCGTGAAGGCTGGAGACTTTCAAGACGAAGTGACCGTGCAGCATCAGGGTGCGAGCACCAGCCGGGATTACCGCAGCCGCTCAGATTATGAATACCAACTGGTAGGACTGGCTATAAGGTATGAGCCCGCCAATTGAAACAGGTGCGAATCCACGAACAAGAATAAGTTTCCAGTCAGGTCACGTTAAGGATAACCTGGTAAATGCAGAACTCGTTCAATACTAAGGAGATGGTGCTTTGAAGAGACGAAGTGAAACATACGATTGGTTAGGGAGTCTGAGACTTCTAATATTGCCGCTATTACTGCTCTCTGCCTGTATCGAAGCAGCCGATGAAGAGGTTCTACGTGAACTCAATGAGCTTGGGGCTTCGAAAGGGAACGTTTTTCCTGACCGGGAGGACCTGTATGATGCCTTTGTCCTTGACGCTGATAACGCTTGGGTGGCGGGCGGGCGAGGGCTAGTCTTACGCTTGACTAACAGTGGGCAAGACATAGAGATGCAAGAGACAGGCATCCAAAGAGCAATCTATGAAATAGATTTTGCGTCCGAGACGGACGGGGTTGCAGTGGGTCAGGATGGATTGGTCCTCACGACGAAAGATGGGGGCGAAAATTGGAACGAAGTCGCCGTGGAACTGCCCCTGCAAGATTGGCAGGTGGCGCAGCCCCATTATTTCGCAGTGAGTCGTGGTGCTGACGCGGAACATATCTGGGCTGTTGGGCCAGTTGGGGCGATGATCCGCTCACAAGACGGCGGAGAAACATGGGAAAATAGGTCTCTCTGGTGCGACATGATGTTCGAAAATTTTACGTCGGCGGATCCATCGGCGGATCCGAACTACACCGGGCCGCGACTGAACCCCTGCGACGTGACTCTGAATGGCGTCTCTTTTCCGACCAACATGGACGGGTGGATGGCCGGAGAATTTGGGATTGTCCTTCGGACTAGGGACGGTGGCGTTACTTGGGAACGTCAGAGGAACGTGAGTGATTTGCCAAAATATACGCGTCCGGAACTGTCGGAAGAAGAGGCGATGCGACAACGAATCCCCCCACTATATCTTGAGGATCTTTTTCTTATCGATGTTGACTTCCGTAACGGAGAAGAAGGTTATGTCACGGGTGAAAGCGGTACGTTGTTGTGGACGAAGGATGCTGGGGAAACGTGGAAGAATATTCCCAGCGGCAGCTTTAACACCCTTTTGTCGGTCTCTACCGCATCGGGAAGCGGAGGGAAGGACTTCGCAACGGGTATCCTTGGGACGATGGCAAAAGTCGAAGGAGGCGCGTGGGTCCTGGACGAGGAGATTCGGCAGGAAGTTCTCACCTGGATCAGGACAGCCTCATTCGGTTCTGATGGGAAATTTGGTGTCGCATGTGGCGGTAAAGGAACGATATTGGTGACTATGGATGGTGGCTCTAGTTGGGCGAGGACAGACAAAAAGAAACTGTACGCAGCGAACCCTTCGCTCTAGCTACAGAGATAAAAGAGAAAATTGACTCACAGAATTTAAGTAAGGAGACAGTGTATGGCCCATAATCCGCCCGATCAGCCCAAAGCCTTCATGGACAGAATGATAGAAATCTATCTGAGGTTCCTGTGGCGGCACAGGATAGCGTACCTTGTTCTTTTGGCTATTGCGACGGGCTTTTGGGGGTATCAAGCCCGAAACGTTGAAATGTATAGCCAATTCGCTGACTTACTACCCCAGGGCCATTCTTATATTCAAGCGTATAATCAGCACCGTACGACGTTCGGTGGTGCGAACATTGTGACTGCCGTGCTTCAGGTTGAAGAGGGCGATATTTTCACCAAAAAGAATTTGGAAAAAGTTCGCTATCTTACGGACCAGCTTGATTCAATCACCGGTGTGGATCATAACCAGGTCGCGTCCCTTTCTCATGTTAAAATTCGTAATATCAAGACACTCCCTGGAGGGATGGTCCGATCTTATCCCGTGCTTCCGGTGGATGTGCCCGAGGACGAGAACGAGTTGACGGCAATGAAATTCGAGATGTTCAATAACGATATTGTTATGAACAAATACGTGTCTGAGGACGGCAAAGCCGCGCTCGTACTGGCTGGATTTAACGAGGATCGGCTCGATTACAGAGAGATTCAACGGGAAATCACGAGAATAAGGGCAGAGATCGAGGACGAAAACACGAAAGTATATGTCGCGGGGGAGCCGGCACTCAAGGGCTGGGTTTGGTTTTTTACAAATGAGCTGTTTCTGATCTTCACCTTCACGGGCGTGATGGTGTTGCTCGCACTGATCATTTATTTCCGGCGCATGTATGGAGTGTTAGTGCCACTAATCGGTGCCAGTATTCAGACCGTTTGGGGCCTCGGGTGGGTAGGCTGGTGGGGTTTCAATCTTGATCCTTTGATCCTGGTGATTCCCCTACTGATCACGGCACGATCCGTCAGCCATGCCGTGCAGATGATTGAGCGCTATTTTGAAGAGCTGGAGGTCACTAAAGACCAAGAGAAGTCCGCGTACACTTGTTTGAGTGACCTATTTTTACCCGGTGTGACAGGAGTCATCAGTGACGCCGGTGGTATCTTGGTGTTGTCGGTAGCCACAATCCCACTTATTGAGAAGTTGGCCTATTACGGCAGCTTCTGGGCATTTGCCAATATATTCTGCATCACGCATACGATGCCAATTTTCCTGTCTTTTTTCCCGACCCCGAAAAAGACCGAACATTTTATACCTAGGTGGATGGAAGTGACCTTAGACACGGTGGGTAATATTGCCACGGGTAAAAAAAGTCGATGGATTGTGGTCTCGGTGGCCGCTGTTACCATATTCTTTGGTGTCAGGACTGCGGTTACGGTGCCGATCGGCGAGCAAGAGGCGGGCTCGCCGCTTTTGTGGCAGGATGCTCACTATAATGTATCGGCCCGCACCATAAACGAGCGTTTTGCAGGGGCGAATCAGCTCGTTATATATCTCGAAGGGGAACGCGAACATATCCTGAAAGAGCCGCATGTTTTGGACACCCTAGAAGAAATGCGGCGGTATATGTTGGAACAGGATGAAGCCGGAGATACCCGAGAACTGTACACGCTTGCGCGCGATCTGAACCGGCGTTATCACTACGGCGACCCGAGATGGCAAGTGATTCCGCCTGATCGATCGATCACCGGTAATTTGATTTTTGTCTATGAAGCGTCCGCGCCCATATCCGGTGTGATTCTAGAGTATACCGATCTGGTGTATAAGAACGGGCAATTCGTCGTTTTCTATAAAGATGTGAAAGGTGATACTGTCCGAGAGGCCATTGCACGCGCCAAAAAGTTTATGACTGAACACCCGATCGAAGGTGTGACTATGCGCTTGGCAGGGGGGTTCATCGGCACGACTGCCGCGCTCAACGAAGAAATTGACCGGTCGGAGAAACAGGCCGCAATGCTGGTCATTATGACCGTTTACACCCTTGTCTTTTTGAGCTACGGTTCTCTCGCTGCCGCAACAATGGTCATGTTGGCCTTGGTGGCGGCAGGAGTGGCGAGTTACATGTATGTGTCGTTTATGGGTATCGGCATAAACATTAACTCGTTGCCGGTGACTGCTGTGGGGATGGGGATCGGTGTGGATTATATACTTTACGTCGTAGATCGCATACGCTTAGAGGTACCGCGTCACGGGGGAGAATTGATCACCGGGATAAAAAGAACGGTGTCCACGACCGGCATGGCGGTGACCTTCACGGCCACCACTATGATTGCGGGCGTGATACCCTGGTATTTCCTGTCGAGTCTTCGGTTTTCCGCCGAAATGGCTTTACTTTTGGCAATATTATTAGTTACACACTGGTTGTCGGCATTGACAATGGTTCCCGCCATGATAGCGATTGCAAAACCGAAGTTCGTTGGTGGGGCCGAGGTACGAGTTGAAGAAGAGCGGCCGTCGGGAGTGGAGCCTAATCCACAACCGACCAGCTGATATTTTATGCTTGAGAATCCGCTGTAAAAAGTGGGTCCTCGGAAAGTAGCAATTTACCCCTTCGTGAGGGCGAAGGGCAAGGAAGGAGGCCTCGTTATGAAGCGAGCAGGGAGAGGGATCCTAGCTGGGCTGGGGCTGTTTGGTGCAGTTTTTGGTCTAAGTTTAATGCTGGCGGTTCCGTCGGCGTTTTCCGCGGGAGCGAAAGACAAGTCGTTCCTTGACAGTTTCGACAGAATGGCCATCCACGGATATGTGGACAATTTTACTATTCTGCGAAACGACACATTTAAAACCGACTATCATGTCGCGTCGTCGCGGTACCGGGCCAGCGTGCAAATGTCGGGTCCTTTGTACATGATGCGTGATTATTTCGACCGGTTCGAGTATTTTATCGAACTACGGCCGGAATATGAGTCGATTTATGACATAGACGACAAATTTGGGACGGGTCGAAAAGGCGAAGGTAAGCAATTTGTCTCCGGTAGGTCAGACGGGGCCAAGGGCGGAGTCAACCAAGGGTTGTTGTCAGCCTTCGGTTACGACCCCGGAAACTTTGGAGAATTCTGGCCGAAAGAGTCTCCTAGCTCTATTCGCTTCCCTTACAACTTGGTACCGGGTTCGAAATACGGTGTGCCGGGTCGCACAAGAGATGCCCGTAAGCATGCGTATTTTGGCCTCGACGCGAGTCAAAACGATCTTCGTTTCGGGATGCTGCGTGAAACGAACATGGATTTGTACTATCCTGTCCGCGAAGCCTATTTTGACTTTTTCTGGAAGGGGATGGGAGGCAGGAATTGGCTCCGCATCGGTAAGCAACAGCATGTGTGGGGGAAGGCCGACTTCTTCCGTCTCCAGGATGTTGTGAACCCGGTAAATTTTGCTGATCACTTTTTCATTGACTTATTCGATGACACTCGGGTGCCGTTGTGGTCGGCGTTGTTTGAACATCGTTTCGGTAATATCGGTCCCGTGCGTGATGTTGCTGGTAGCCTTGTCTACGTCTTTGACCGATACACGCCTCTCGGCTTCGGTAACTCGGCGCAGCCGTGGTCTATCGGATTTGGCCGGACCATCGATGGTTTTGCCTTCGGTAATGATCTTTTTGCGGAGGCTTTGTTCCCGGGTTCCGACGACCCGACCTCCAACGAATTCCTACCCTACAAGAATATGGCGT
>CAZSWX010000069.1:0-1414 GCA_964610865.1 uncultured Enterobacteriaceae bacterium | reverse complement strand
CCGGGTTCCGACGACCCGACCTCCAACGAATTCCTACCCTACAAGAATATGGCGTTGTACAAGAACCGTGCGCCTCATTGGAATTTGAATAACGGTGGTATTGGTACACGGTGGGAAGGTACGCTTGGCAATTTTCGGATCCAAATCACGGATTGGTTTGCCTTCAATGACGTGCCCGCATTTGGTTGGGACAGGATAAATGTCTGGGACAATCCGGACTGTACGACTGACGCCGCCGGTAACAGTATTTTGCCCGCGGGACAAAATGCCGCACCGGGAGCTGGTATTACGAAGCAACCAGGCGGAACCAAAGTTGATGGCGCGTACGGTCCGCAAATTGTAGGTGTCAAGCCGAACCAAATTCGTATGCGTGATGCGAAGCACGCTGGTGTACAAGGCGCCAAAGCGAAATTTCGCAAGGCCAAGTACGCCAATCTATGTGGTTTTGGTGGTTCACTTGCGGCTCGGTATCGCAAGCAAAACACCCTAGGACTGTCGGTTGACTGGTTTGAGCCCAATTCTGGTTTTGTGTTTCGGTGGGAGTCCTCGTGGACGACCAATGCGATAATTACCGATACGACGAAATCGGATTTGATAGCTGACGGAAATAAGTTCATGTGGGTTTTGGGTGTTGACCGCCCGACCCTAATTCGTTGGTTGAACCCAACGAGGAGCTTCTTTCTCAGCGCGCAAGCATACGGTACGCATTTTCCCGACGGACCTGCCGGTCGGTACGGAAATGTTGTAGGCGCCCAGGACAACTTCATCTTTACCTTTTTCGTGCAGAACCATTTTATGCGCGACCAATTGGTTTATCTCTTGTTCGGTGCCTACGGGACTACCGGTCAAGACGGGACCACCGGTGGTAATATTGAGTACCTGATTGATAATAACTGGTCAGTAAAGTTGGGTTTTACCGCTTTCTTGGGCAGTCGCAAGGAACACGATTTGACCACGTTTGCTGGTTTCACGGGTGACCCCGCAAATGATCCGTTTTCGGAAGCCGGCTTCGGCATTGGCCATATGGGTGCCGGTGGTTCCGAGCGTAACCAAATGAACGAGTTCTTTGGTCAGTTGCGGTACCGGTTCTAATTTGTCCTTTGGAGATTGATCGCTTGGGGGGGCGTCTCTTGCGCTCTCCCAACGTTTAGCTTAGATAGGTACTGAAACCGGATCAGGCGTAGGGTTACAGTTGATATGCCAATTCGAGGATCCATGATGAAGCCAATCTATTTTAGAGGAGGACCTATGAGACGACTCGTAGTCTTTTCGTTTTTCGCCGCTTGCACGCTGCTTTGGGCTCAAGGCAGTACATGGGCGCAAAGTGGTGATCCAACGACATACACACACGATACATTCGTGCAATGGTTTAACGATACCAAGGATGCAGAACCGGATTTTAAAGCCGGTGATG
>CAZSWX010000068.1:0-8357 GCA_964610865.1 uncultured Enterobacteriaceae bacterium | reverse complement strand
AAAACTATCGCCATTCCTATAACAACGCCCAATTCCACAGGCACTTCCAAGAAGCGGGCGAAAACAACCCCAACCCCACGCATCTGGCCCGCCACGTAGGTAAAGGACACAAAAATCGCGCACACTAAAGCTACGACCCGCGCACTAGTCGAATAGTAACGCTCTCCGACAAAATCGGGCACAGTATACTTTCCAAATTTCCGTAGATAAGGCGCAAGCAGAAGCGCCAACAGAACATAGCCTCCAGTCCAACCCATTAAATACATAGCTCCGTCACGTCCTAAGAAGGACATCATTCCCGCCATCGAAATAAACGAAGCGGCGCTCATCCAACCGGCAGCAGTCGCCATTCCGTTTGCTACTGGGCCAACACGAGACCCAGCAACGTAGAAATCGCTCGTCGATTCTGCTTTGGACCGCCAAGCTATAACCACATAAGATAGAAATGAGAACCCGACGAGGATAAAAGTCCAAACCTTAATAGGGTCACTGGCTGCCAAACTCACGACAAGTCGCCCCCAGCACACGCTTCACCGTCGTGCCCTTCGTCAACGCCATACTTCCGGTCCAATCGATTCATTAAGAATACATAGACAAAAACCAGCACCACAAACGTGTACATGGCACCCTGCTGCGCAATCCAGAATCCCAAGGGAAAGTTCCCGAACTGCACTTCGTTTAAACGATCTACCAATACCACGCCGAGAACAAAAGAAACGACAAACCAGATAGCAAGCAATACGCCGACCACCCTTAGGTTTTGTCTCCAGTACACTGCGTGTTTCGATTCCTTTTTACGTTGTTCCATCTACATTACCCGATCCACTCGCCCCACAATGGTTGGCCCGTGCGTGTGGACCAAAGCCCTTCAGTATTAAGATCGCGCCTGTCCGCCCGCGGCAGCAATCACAAAATCATCGCTGACCACCACATGGGTGACCAAGTTTTATCTGGCCTTTTCTGCAAGAGATTCCACCACTTCCCCTCATAGACAAATCCTACGACTAACACCTGGAATTGACCTAACAAACCTCAACCGAACACCAGCCTACTACACAGGACCAATACCATGAGCAACGAGGTAGGACATCAAGCTCCCGGGAGTGATTAAACCGACTACCGCTCCCTCGCGAACTACCGGCAGGTAGCGGATCTCTTCGTCTCGCATTAATTCCACAACCTGACCGGCTGGCATAAACTCACCCACCGTTCTGAAATTCTTGTCTATCCCCATTTTTACTCTGGCAGAACTCCCCTTCCCGGCAAGCAAACCCTCAAGAACATCCTCTTCGGAAACCACACCGAAAAGATTCCCCTCGGTATCCATCACCGCCAGAGCCGAGACATCGGCCTCACGCATGAGCGTGGCCGCGCGTACAAAAGACGCTTCGAGCGGAATAACTACATCACCTGGGACCATGATTTGGCGGGCGTGCCCCTTCACTGACACCTCCCCCTTATATTTGCCTGCATTAAAACGAATTCGGTCGCCTACTACGGCTTTTAGCAAAGCCATTTTTGCATACTTCGCACGCCCGGTCGATCACGAAACTCCTCTGGCCCGGGTTCAATTGTTCTGCTATGCAGGGCCAAAGCTTCAGGACAGAAAGGGTATTAGCCAGTGAAAAATAACACCAGCCCAGTTGTCGATGCCGACGGGCACGTGCTTGAGCCGGCCGATCTCTGGCTTAAGTACATCGATCCAGTTTTTCGAGACCGCGCGATCAGAATCGACACGGACGAAAACGGATGGGAAGTCCTCCTGTTTGACAATAACCCCGCTGAAGTAACCCGCGGAACTTTAGGTGCATTAGGCGGCATCGGTTCGGATGCCGAAGAACTCGCGGCCTTTCTCACGCCGGGGAGTAGATCATATGCGGACGGCTGCCCCGCTGGAAGTTACGATGCCAGCGCGAGACTTGAGGTCATGGACAAAGAAGGTATTGACATCTCGCTACTATATCCCACTATCGGCATTTTCTGGGAAGGCTGGGTCACAGACCCGAAGCTTGCTGGAGCATACGCCCACGCCTACAATCGCTGGATCATAGATTTCTGCAGCTGCAATACAAAACGACTTTTTCCGATCGCGCATATCAGTCTTTTGGACGTGGAGGGTGCTGCCCAAGAGGTGGTTTGGGCCAAAAAGCACGGCTGCGTGGGAATCTTCCTCTCGCCCGACATGGTCGCACGAGGCGGTAAGCATTTTACCGACCCTACATTCTCACGATTTTGGGACACGGTTCAGGACCTGGGCATTCCCGTGGGATTCCACGTTGTGGTGCGCGATCAACCCTCGTGGAAGGATTGGATAACTGGGACGGGCGATTTCGGTCTTTTTAACTTTACATTTCTGGCGATCGATGTAATGGCCGCCTTCACCCAGATGGTGTCATTGGGCATGTTCGAACAATATCCAAGGCTAAGATGCGCGGTCTTAGAGTCTGGCGCAAATTGGATTTCCGCTTGGTTGGATCGTATGGACCACAAGTACCGACCCATGGCAAGCCGGACGATACTCAAAATGCTTCCTAGCGAGTACTTCTATCGGCAGTGCTTTGTAGCGGCGGACCCGGACGAAACTTTGACCGCTAAGGTCATCGAACATATCGGATCCGATTACTTCATATGGGCCTCAGACTATCCACACATTGATGCAGACTACGGCGTCGCAGCGGAACTAAAGGAACGCATAGCGTCACTTCCAAAACGCGACCAGCAGAAGGTTCTAGGAACGAATGCGCTCGGTTTTTACGACATTAAACTGTAATCGAAGCGCACACCAACAAGCCCCCATGTAAGGAGCAAGCCCATGGCAGTTATAAAGCACGACCAGGTAAAAAAGTTCTCTCTTCCGGGTCTAGAACATCAAACGGTTGCGGGGCCAGAACATGGGATGAAAACAATGGAGGTGTGGGTACAGAGCATAGCCCCAGGGAGTGGCACTCCTGTTCACAGACACGCGTGTGAAGAGGCAATCGTGGTTTTGGAGGGATCTGGACGGCTGACCGTGAATGGTCGTGAAACCGAATTTGGACCAAATTCTACTCTTCAAATTCCCGCTGATGCTACACACCAAATACGCAACACGGGTTCAGAGGAGATGTCCATTGTCGCGGCCCTGGGCCAAGCGCCAGTACGGGTTTGCACCGCTGCAAACTCGCCTATGGCTCTTCCGTGGCAAGAGTAACGTCCCGACGACGCTTCCGGACGTTACTCTCTCGGCCGTAGCCTTAATACTCTATCAACGCTTGGGGTCCATCACCCGAGAATTGACAAAAAAAGGGAAATCAAATTCCGTCGTTTCTCCAGAGCTTTTGCCTGGAACTGGCAGAAGACGCACCGACAAGGGTTTCCTTAGTTTTCTTCCAAGAGCGGTAACATCTAGCACAATGCCCACCAGTTCAGACTGAGAGACTTTCCCCGGTAAGGGAATTGTATCCAGCCCAGTGCCGCAAATGGCGGAATAGGACAGCAATTCACTAAGGCCAATGTTCGATCGATCGTTAGCCGAGGCGAGTACTGAATCTTCCAAGACGGGGAGCATCAAACCACAGTACCCGCACTTGTTGACCGATGCCGTTTTAACGCCAGTCGTAACCAAAGACGCGGCCGCGAGAGTTCCGGGCATTCCGAATGGTACGCCACTAATTTTTTCGATCGCGCGTGCAATACTTGCGTCGGCTCCAGGGCTCGGCGCAGGCGATAGATCAAACCCGGCAAACCTATACCTTCCTTCATCGAACTTTTGCAATTTCACCTGTAAGGGTTTTAGGCGACGCTCCAGAGCTAATCGTATGCCAGTTACTAACTCGCTGCGAGCATCTGTTGTTGTGACCGCAGAAGTCACCACGTCGGCAGCTTCTAACGCTATTGCGTATGCCGCCCGTCCTGCATGAAAAGCAACGGGAAAGAATGGGGTGTGCGGTCGGATAAAAACGCCTGCAGCAAAACGTAGATTATCAAAACCGTTAGGCGAAATAGTCGAAATCTTTCTTATTATATCGGCAGTAGTCTTGGCAGATTCTAAACTGCTGTTTTCCGATGCGTCCGTAAAAGCGACGCTCGTAAATAGAGAATGCGTCCGTCCTATTAACTCTGGGACCAGCCGTAACACTTCTAGTTCACTAGCCCGGTCTATATCTATACGTCCCATGGCACAGTATTCGAATCCATTTTCAAGACAAATTTGCTCTAGATCCTTTCCGTACTGAATCACCGCCTTGGTCTCCAACCCCGAGACACATCGTCGGAGTGGTGGCGTACACAGCCGTCTAGTTTGCACCTCAATTCCTTCCTCTTCACATATTCGTGCTATCGCCACCGCGAACCGGCCGGCCTTTTCTATACGTCTGTTTTTCAATGGCCGGCCCGGATCTATCCCAACAGTAATGGAACGGATTTTCATGCCTTTTGATTCCCTTTAATCGTCTTAATACTCTCTTAACAGGCCAAGTTCTATGCAGCCTCTTTGCACGCTAACTATTTACAAGTATTATGACTAAAATACGCTGAGTTACTGAGAATATGGCGAAGACAAAAAGCCTCACACCTTCGGCAGACTCCACACCCGGAGCCGAAGTAAAGATCCGTATGACACGACGTACCGATTGGAAACCATCGGTGCGTCTGCCAGATTATATCCTAGAAGACGATCTAAATAAATTAATGGATCCCCGTGAATGGAAAACCTATCGGGCGCTCTGGAGACATTCGATCGGCTTGCGTCGAACGCCTATTATCACTGCAGGATATGCAGACATTTCGGATATGACTGGCCTTTCGCGAGCTTCCGTCATACGTTCATTGAAAGGCCTCATGAAGAAACGCTACGTAGTGCGGATTCTAGCCGAAGGAGGCACGGGAAAGTCACGGGAAAAAGAAGCACGGCTCCCCACCCAACCAAGAGAAGGGCACCGCTATCTGGTGTGCAACTACCGGGAAATTCTGGAGGGTCGACTCAAGGACGGGACTTTACTCATGCATATACCCGAAGGAGGACTCTTTGCAGAAGAAGTCCAAGTTCTGCAAAAAAAGGACGGACAACCGCCCCTGTTCTCGGGTTGACTCCCTTGCGCACATCTGCGGGCTGGGGCATTCTGATTTCAGAAAAAAGGGAAGGTTATGAGAACGCGACAGGAAATCAGGCACAGGCGCCTATACAGCAACCTATTCGCGAGCTTCGCACTGCTTTGTCTCTTTCTTCTGCCGGATTTTGCCGCACCAAAACACGCGGAAGCTCAATTCATGAACCAGGGAATGAGGATGGGTCAGAGGCTAAGTGCCCAAAGCCGAACGCGTCTCCGAACAGAAAAACAGAAAAGGGGCTCAGGTCCCGAATTAGAGGAAATAGTACGGCGTTTGGGGAATGACCGTCCCGAGACGCGCATGGCAGCAGTGAAATCTCTCGGCGAGATGAGGAACCCGAAAGTGATCGACTACCTATTGAATGCCACGGCTGACGTTGACATCAGGGTAAAAGTCAAAGCAATAGAATACCTGGGGAACATGCGTGCTACCGATGCCACGACCGCACTCGCTCAACAACTGTTCCTGCGAGATGTCCACTCCGGCGTCAAAAATAAGGTACTCATCGCCTTAGGTAAAATAGGAGATCCCCGTGGGGCAACACCTATCATGGAGTTCTTGCGCCGCAGATTGGACATGCCGACAAAAGGGGTCGCACTCTTTGCGTTAAAGGAGGTCGGAACGGAGGATGTACTGACCTTCCTCGACGAATTCTCCCGGGTCGAAGAATCCATACTTCTACGCCGCCTAGCAGCTGACGCAGCTGTGGACATCCGCAACCGTCTTTCTCCCGAATTTGCTCCTGTAGTCCCCTCCTTCGTGAAGCAAGTAGAATTACGAGAAAAACGGAACAACCCGGAGGGACCTTAGATCCTTTTCGTTTCTCACCGCCTAGCTAAGCTCTTATGGATCAATACGTCCGAAGGCGCTCCACCGTAGAGGTAACCCACGCATGCACAGACTTGCTGGCCCAACATTCACAGCGCTAGTATCTGCCCTCGTCATCTTGTCGTTCGCCCGCAGCCACAACCCAGGCCTAACTCACGCCCTCGACTTGTTCGGATCGAAAAGTTCTGCGGAGCTAGAAATTAACGCCGAGACCACGAGCCAATCACTGTCAGATCTGCCCGACTTCGCAACAGTCGCTGAGACTACGATGCCGGCAGTGGTTAACATCTCTACCACGCCCAAAGCAAGGAGTCCTCGACAACGCCCCGGCCCCTCCCCGAATCCAAGAAGAAGACCCTTTGGCGGTGACGATCGACTTGAAGAATTTTTTCGACGCTTTTTCGGCAACCGTCCCCCCCCACACCAGCAGCGCAGCCTGGGGTCCGGCTTCATCATAAGCGATGACGGTTACATTGTAACCAATAACCACGTTGTTGGTAATGCCCGGACCATCACCGTCAGATTGTCGGACGACGATGAGTACTCGGCCTCGATCATCGGTTCAGACGAGAAAACTGATATTGCTCTGATCAAAATAGATTCTGAAGTACCCTTCCAGAGCGTCCCACTCGGCAAATCATCGTCGCTGCGAATTGGGGACTGGGTAATGGCAATCGGCAACCCTTTTGGATTAGAACAAACTGTTACTGCAGGTATCGTGAGTGCAAAGGGACGGATGATTGGTGCGGGACCTTACGACGATTTCATACAAACCGATGCATCGATTAATCCTGGCAATTCCGGAGGGCCGTTGCTCAACCTCAATGGGGAAGTCATAGGGATCAATTCCGCTATCTTCAGTCAGGGTGGCGGGAATATAGGAATCGGCTTCGCAATTCCTATTGACATGGCCAAATCGATTATCGACCAACTCAAGGCGACCGGTAAAGTGACCCGCGGTTGGCTTGGCGTAGCAATTCAAACAGTGACTTCCGAACTTGCGAAATCGTTTGACCTAGCCGAAGCAAGCGGCGCACTCGTTGCTGAGGTTACAGTAGATGGTCCTGCTGAAAAAGCAGGCATACAACGTGGCGACATCATAATCAATTTTAATGGAAGACCGGTAGAAAAATCCAAAGATTTACCATTTTTGGTCGCACGGAGCCCCGTAGGAACAAAGGCAGAAGTAGTTATGTTACGGGGAGGGAAAGAAGTTAAATTGACCGTAGTTTTGGGGGAATTATCGGAAATCGCCACTCAGGGCGGATCGACATCGCCGGCGGAAAACAGCTGGGGGATGACCGTGTCCGATATGTCAAACGAAACAAGGCAAGAGTACCGATTACCATCAAATCAGAAGGGTATTGTCGTAACTCACGTCGAACCTGACAGTCCGGCGGCCGCAGCGGGCATTCGAGCAGGGGACATAATCGAAGAAATTAACCGTGCCCCTGTACGCTCGGTTGCCGAATTTTCCCAGGTCCTAGATAAGACACGCGATGAAAAAACACTCCTCGTTCTTGCCAGGAGAGGAAACTTTACGTCGTTTTTTGCGCTTCGGCAACGCGACCAATAAACCATTTCCCTATTACTATTCACCTATCCCCATCAAAGATTGAATACCCTCACGACGGGGCCAACGAGAGCACTCCATCGACGAAAAGGGAATAACGAGGCCGCCACTTCTAAGACTAAATCAGATAGATGCGGTGTTTTGGTACGCCTGGAGGGCAGTAATTACGCCTTGGGGAGATCTTGTACTAATTCTATCAAATTTCCGTCGGGATCGCGAACGTACGCGGTTCTTTGGCCCCAAGCTCGGGTTACTGGTTTAGTAACGGCCCTAGCCCCAAGAGCGGTAAGTCGGGCGTACTCTATGTCCACATCGTCTACCTTAAAACCAAGTTCGAAGGCCGGAGCTTCTTCCTGGGGCCTTTCCAAATGTCTACCAAGAAGGTCCCCCATCGCCCCGCGTGCATAGAGGGCTATACGCGTTTGTCCGGTCTTGAGTTGGGCATAATCGCCAGAACGATGACCGAGCGCAATCCCCATACTATCCGTGTAAAAAAGCAGGGCGCGGTCAATGTCCTCAACTACTAAAACTATGTAGTCAATAAAACGAAAACGCATTACTATCCTGTGCTATTCACTGACCCACCGTCGTAACTTTCCGTCTCGGGATAAGGTTGAAGAACCTCTTCCATAGACCGCGTCGATCTAAAGAACGAAAGCACCCGTCGCAAAACATCGTCCACCACGGCATCGGGACATGACGCGCCGCAAGTCAAAGCGATGTCAACTGGTTCGCGTTCGGGTAGCCATTCAGCAGATGTCATCACTTTTTGGCGGGCAAGGGCGAAATGATGAATTTTGTTTTTCGAGAGTATGTCCTTTTCTCCCTGTATGAAGTATGTGGGCATGGCCTTTTCGCATAGCTCCAC
>CAZSWX010000067.1:0-8381 GCA_964610865.1 uncultured Enterobacteriaceae bacterium | reverse complement strand
TATGAAGATGTATGAAACGAGTACTAAACGCATGATTTTTCATAGCAACAGACTCATCCCGTCAGCAAGGGAGAACGCTGCATGATGCAACAATTGAGGGGGGTTGATTGCTGAGTGAACGCAGAACGATCGAGTGGAGAAGTCGTCACTTGATCGTTCTGGTGCTGTTATTGGCTTGGGTCCAATTTTTGCAGACGGTAGCACATGCCCAACCCACGCGAGCGTTTGATGCCACGGAGGTGTGTCCTCCGGACTTGCCGGCGGCTCCCGCTCACATTGAACACGCATCTATTGTTGTGGGTGATGTGTCCTTCGAGGATGTCTTCGCACTAGGGAAAATGTGGTTCGAGGCACCATTGAATACCTGTGACGGTCAGGGACGGCCAGCGACAACCGGTACCGGGGAGAAGCGGGCTCCTGACCAGCCTCGGTTCGTTCGTACATCAGGTTCAGATTCTAGCTCCTGTTTTGGATGCCATGCTCAGCCCCGCAGCGGTGGTGGTGGCGATTTTGTAGCAAATGTTTTCGTTTTGGCCCAAGCGTTAGATCCTGTAACTGAATCGGTTGGTTCGGAGTTTAGTAATGAACGAAACACCGTTGGTATGTTCGGGGCCGGTCCTATAGAAATGGTGGCACGCGAAATGTCGGAGTCCCTACAGGCCCAGGTAGCAGATTTGGACGATGGGGAGCACATTCTGGTTTCCAAAGGCGTGGAGTTCTGGGTCGCCATCGATGAAGGCAGGGTCGTTGCGGCGCGCGGTATCGATACTGACTTGGTGGTTAAGCCATTTCACCAGGCGGGGGTGGTCGTCTCTTTGCGACAGTTTACGGTGAACGCCTTCAACCATCATCACGGGATACAGGCCGAGGAAAGATTTGACTTGAACCCCGAACATTTTGAGAGCGACTTCGACGAAGATGGGGTGCATAGGGAGATGACGGTAGGTGATGTGACCGCCGTTACATTATTTCAAGCGGCTCTCGCAACACCGGTACAAAAGCTTCCGTGGACGGAAGCGGCACGAGCTCGAATACAGGGGGGAGAGAGGCTTTTTGGCGAGATCGGTTGTACGACGTGTCACCTTCCGGCGATGGAGTTAGAGAGCCCGCGTTTCATTGAACCCAACCCTTTCAATCCGGGCGACACATTTCGCGATATATTGCAAAGTGTCTCGTTCGATATGACCCAAGAAGGACAGTTGCCACGACTCCCTATTGCGGCGTCTGGAAAGGCAGTTGTGCGGGCCTATACAGACCTAAAGCGGCACAATTTGTGTGATCCGCCCGACTTCCCAGATGCTATACGATTCTTTTGCAACGAAGAATTCGACCAGAATCGTCCCGAACAAGATGGTAGGCCAGGGGCAGAGTTCTTCCTTACTCGAAAACTTTGGGACGTTGGCAACTCTGCCCCCTATGGGCACCGCGGCGACGTAACAACTATTTCTGAGGCGATCTACTACCATGCCGGCGAGGCAAGGACCTCCAGAGACGCGTTTGTTATGCTGGCTTTGGAGGACCAGAGTATGATCGTTGATTTCTTGAAAACCCTGCGGGTTGACGATGTACCCTACGACTGTAACGGGGACGGGAAGATCGACTCTCGCGACTTAACAGGGATAGGGTGCTTTACCAAATGAGTATACGCGAGGAGTTGAGGAGCTTGGAACAAAGATCATCGTGTTTCGACGGACGGGCTCGGCCTGCAGGGATGATGGGAAACGTGAACGCGGAAAATTTTTCACGGGCCCTGAGCACGGTGGCGCTGACGGCATCGTCTCCGCGGAAGCTAGCTGAGTACGCGATGATAGCGTTGGCACAGCCCTGAAACTTCCCGAACTCGAAGGTTGGCTCGTTGGCCACACCGAGCATCATCTCGATCACCGTGAGGGGGGGAGTCCGGGGAGAACTCCTCCACGATCTCCACGTGGCTATGCGTTGCGAATCGGTGGATGAGGCCGAACGCAACCGGGTCAATAATAGGCGGAAACGCGGTCTCGTAACGGCCTATACTGTCTCCTGATGACGGAGAGAAGCTCTCGCCAGCACTAAAAAATGCCTTCGGTTGTACGGTCGACCCCCCGATAGAGTTTTACCCCTAAAAGCTCACGGTTCTGCTGGTTTGAAACTAGTCGTCCAAACGTAAAGTCGAATCTGGACAGTCTTCCGGGCGCTTGCTCCACTTAAAAGGTGTTTTGCCTAAAAGTTGGCCGTTGAACATTCCAGGTGTTGGGATTTCTTCTGGGTGGTGTACGATACTACACCACCGCGCCTCGAGGGTGGTCCCACCGATTGGGAGACCCGCGTCATTGAAGCCGACCGAGCTCTTGCCGATGACGACATGGCGTCGGTACTTTGAATTCCATTTGAAGATGAGTCCCAAGATATCCTGCGCGATCCCCTCCACCGTGTAGGAGACCACCCATAACGGTTCGAATGTAGCGTTATCCAGCCAGATGGCGACATGCTCGGAGCCGGCACCCGGATGAGCCCGTTGGCCGACTACGACAAACGCTGACCTGACTAGCCATCTGTCGTCAGGAAACCAATGATGCGGCGATAAATATCTGGGGAATGTGCGCTGACTGTTAAGCACGGTCAGTACGGGGCGGGTGCCTAGCAACTGCCAGTTATAAACATGGTATGGGGCCTCCCATCCCCACTCTTGCTCCCGTTTGAGAAATGTTCCAATCATCTTATCCGCGCGATTAGTAGATCCGCGACGCGCTCGTCGCATTTGCATATTGTACATATAAATCGATTCATCTTGGTTCCGTGCCAAGGGTAACCAACCCATCATCTCATTGTCCTTCTGGTCGCCCGGTGCAAGAAACAGCATGCGCAGGCCTATACCGTGCCGCCCATACCCTTTCCGGCCATTGATAATATAAGTCCGGTGTGGGTCGGGCCCGGAACCGCGCAAACCATGGGCTAGGTACTCAAAGGTACCACCACCACGGTTTCTGCATAGAAGGTTCCAGATCGCCTTGAGCCCGGCCCGTGGGGCGTCCTCCCGGAGGGCCGGGAACGGTAGTTTTCGACCGCACTCCCTTGTATCGTCCAGTTCGCCATTGGGCTTTAACTGATGAACACGTTCAGAGACGGGCACGTCAAAGACTTGGGGATCAGCTACCTCTAGAGCTAATGGCGTGCCACCCGTTTCGTCAGTTTCTAATAGTTCCGGCGCATGCGGCGGCAGGTAGTCGAGGAGACGGGATGCCGGGTAAGACCCCGATGGAATCGCGCTTAGCGACGTCGTACGGTCCATCCACTTTTGAATTTCCGGGGGAACCCTCACCCCGATTTTTGCCGTTAGGTCTGGATTGGCCGACGTGGGTTGATCGTTTGCAAAAATGTTTCCGGGCCACAGAATGAGTCCTAACAAACAAGTAATCGGTAATACGGTTCTAAAAGTCATTTGGTGCATTGTGTGTCTTTGATGCGGCGGCGTCAACCATTAAGATAGATAATGAGGCAACGATTTTTAAGTAGTTGATTCTCGATGAAATATGGAGCCGATGAGGTGAAAAGGCTCCTTCCTGCGAACGGGCTCGGCCGTGAGGAGGACCATCTTCCATTCGCAGGACTGCTACCCAGCACATCTATACAACGTAGCGTTTGGTGACGCTACGTTGTTGTATTCACCAAGTGGGGCGCAGATAGTGATTACCTTGATTGAGGTAGGTTTCTCGTGCACATTGTAAACACCCATATGGGTGTAAAGGAGGCTCCAGTGAATCGAGTGCTACGGACTTTATTTTTGGCCGGTACAGTATTCCTTTTCCCAATCTTGGCGAATGCATCACCTGTCTTACATATGATGGTTGGGGAACTGACCGGGTGTGCGACTTATGCGGAAGTCGCAAAGGTGTTTGGAGAAGTGAGTGCCGAGGCCGCGAAAAACGGGGCTATGCAAGGAAGTGCATGGAGGCCCCTACATCATAGCGGCGCGTCTAACACGGTATTTTTCGCATTTCTGGCTCCTGATCTCGAAGAATATGGGGCGCAGATGGATAGATTGTTCGGGTCTACGAGGAGCGCCGCCGACAGACGAGTCGCTAAGCGGATGTACGATTGTATCCGTGTCACACAAAGGAGTGCGGATCTGATTCTCGCAGGACCGACGACGGTTTCGGAAGACGTTCGTATTGCGGACCGATCTGTGTTCCGGCTCAGCGGGCAGTGTTCGGATGCCGATATGGTTGGTTTTATGGGAAGATACAACGCCTGGGCCACAGCGCGCGGGTATCCCCAACGCGGCATCCGACGTCCTTTGTATGGCCCGCAAGCCGACACTCTTGTGAGTTACGGCTTGTACCCTAGCATGGCGGCGTACACGGAGGTGACTACCAAAATGCGTGTCGCATCGACCAACCCGGGTAGCGAAATGGCGCAACTAATGGCGGACGTTAGTAAGTGTGGCACTCTCCTCTCCCGAATTAGCAGCCAGCGCCTTCAATAACTTACCAAGGGAAAGGCGGCGCAGGATGATCCTCCTTTTTGTGTTTTCTGGAGGTGTCACAGAGTTATGGAGAAGTGGTGGGCCCCAATGTCCATCCTATTCCGCAGATAAAATCGGTGTGCCCCGAATCTTTGAACGCCGGAGTCTAAGTGGAGTTCCTGGCAGCCGTGCTCTTTCGCGTGCACGGTGAGCCAGTCAAAAATTTTCTGGCCGCAGCCGGTCGACCTGACGGTTTCATCGGTGACCAAATCGTCCAGATAGAGGTGTTTCCCCCAAGCCAGTGATTCCCTAATCCAAAAACCCGCCACGGCGTTCACGGCCCCGTCTATTTCATGGACTATGAGGTGGTAGCCCTGGCTTTGCAGCCGTTCCACGCGCGGTTCGAAATCTGTGAGCGTTAGGTGCGGACGCAGTTGCCTCATAACGCGAAAGGCTGCAGCTACATCTTTCTGTGTGTGTGCCAGTCGGATACCCATGTAATTGCTAATCTCCAGCCTCTGGTCGAGAAGGCCCGAGGCTGGGCGAAGTCCTGACGATCCCGTTAGGCCGCCTGCAAGGGTCAGCCTTTCATGCCTGCCGCACGTGCCTTTTCGTGGATACTGGAATCCGCACTTGGTCGTGAATCGACTCTAGCGAACCATGCTGTCAAATTCTTAAGTTCGGGACTTATGGTTTGACCTGCTGCGGCGCCAAAATCGAATGCGCAATACATAATGATATCCGCTAAGGTGAAGCGATTTCCAACGATAAAATCGCGTCCTTCCATCAGGCCGTCCAACCAGGCCAGCTTCTCCTGTACGATAGCCTTTAGTCCGGGCGCAGCCTCGGGCAGGCAGTGCATCCGGTCCTTGAACATCTCTAGGCCTTCTGAGTACCGGAACCCATTGTACATATTTTCCGTGATCTGAAGCTCGACGCGTCGTTGCCACATGCGGGTTTCTGCCTTCTCTTCGGCCGAGGATCCAATGAGCGCGGGGCTAGGATGTTTTTCCTCCAAATATTCACATATCGCGGTGGTTTCCGCCAAAACACTTCCGTCATCGAGCTCGATGGATGGCATCTGACCGCCCGGGTTTTTTTCGGTGTAAGACCCTTGACGATTCTCCGCACCGAGAATGTCTATTTCAATGGTTTCAAGTTTGATGTCCTTCTCGTCCATAAACATCCTGACGCATCGCGGGTTTGGTCCGAGAGAATTGTATAGTTTCACAGAATCTTCCTCCTAGTTAGATGATGCAATGCGGTGTAGCGCATTTATAATCGTTCACGCAAGACAGGAGAAATGTGGCTGAGCCGGGCAAAGATAAAATTCATGCTGTCGTTTCCGGTCTACCGCTTCTCTGGGTCTTTGAGCGAAATGACGTACGAGCGAGAGCCTCAATCAAGTACGCGCTTTGGCAGCGCCCGGACCCGGTAACCGTATAACACCTCGGGGACCTCACCTGGACGCGACGTGTAAACGACGAACCCTGCGAATGAAGGCCAAGCCCGCTCAACACTGATAACTCCAGGGTAAGTTAAAAGTTTCTGTTCCGCGCGCAGGTACATCTTGCCAAACAGATCCTCAGTCGATGTCATATAGGCACGTTCCCCACGCATTTGCGCCCGGGAGATACCACGAGCCCGTGGGCGAGTGTCTCTCATTTTACTTTCTTGGGGTGCCTGCACGGAGGAGGGTGACCGGTTTGCACAGCCCGGGCCAGCCAGCATCAAGTGACATACCACCAAAATCATTCCCGCCGTGCGGGGTAAAAATCTGTTTAACATCGTTTGGCCCCGTCAGCCGGTAAATTTGCGCCTTTTTGGGTCATTGTAAATCCCCCACACGCGGTCCTGGCCCATAGGTATCATTTTCCTCTTCAGCCGTAATCGGCCCGGGCAGTTTTTATTACTGACCGTGAGGAATTCCGAGGATTACGCAAACAAAATCGGGGCAGAAGAGGATAGTATCGGACTCGAATTCGTGAAGAATAACGAATCGTGGCGGATGGGCTGGAATACAGAGGAGCCAACGTTCAAGCCATGCATCCTTGTCGGGCCTGACGGGTTCGAGCGGGCTGCATGGGAAATGTGGGTCGGAGACCGTCGGTTCGGAAAAGCCGACACAAAAGAATTGCTTCGACAAGGGTTTGACAGAATGGTATCGCCCAGAGATTTCAAGCTTCACTGGAGAAAGTCCAATATGAAATTTCGTAATCGGGTAAGCCCGAAGATGAAGGATCCAGAATATGGGAAAAGGAAACCCCTTGCAAACCAGCGGTCGTGAGCCCACAAATGTGCTTGGGGCATTCTGAGTGAAAGGTGTTTTCGAAAATTCAGCATACGCTGGCGTGATGAATTTAGGAAAGTGTGGGTGCGCGTACGCCGGTTGGTCAATGTGGTTTTTCAGCGCTGCTCGGGCCAGGCAAGGGGACGGTCTGTCTATCGCGACAGGCGGTCGAATAGTGAATGTCTAGTGGTCCAGAACAATTGTGGTCGAGGCTGGTGCTGATATCTGAGGAGAAGATGATCCTGAAGAAAAGGTGTTAGGACATGAAATGTGAGAGCTACACACGGAGCATTAATATCCCGGTTCCCCCTGCACGAGTGTTCGATTGGCATTGCCGGTCGGGGGCTCTGGAACGACTCACGCCACCGTGGGAACGGATTGAAGTGTTGGAGAAAGCGGGCAGTATAGGAGATGGCAGTCGGACCGTGTTACGGGCGAGAATGGGGCCCTTGTCGGCCAAATGGGTGGCAGAGCATGTCGGGTACGTTGAGGGCGTACAATTCAAGGACGTCCAAATCTCGGGACCCTTTGCCCATTGGGAGCACACGCACCGGGTCGATCCGGCCGGCGAGACGAGTTGTGTTTTGACAGATCACATAGAGTATCAACTGCCGTTTGGACTCCTTGGTGGGCTGTGTGGTGGTGCTATAGCGAGAAAAAGATTGGACCGACTCTTTCAGTACCGACACACAGTAACGCGCGACGATAACGTGTTACATGCGAGGCTGGGGTACGGATTAAAGAGTCCGGGGTTAAGGATTCTGGTAACGGGCACGAGCGGCCTAATCGGTTCGGCGTTGGTCCCTTTTCTGACCACCGCTGGGCACGAGGTGGTACGCTTGGTCCGGCGTGCGCCAAAACCCGGGGAGATCTACTGGAACCCGGATGCCGGAGAGATAGATGAGGCAGGTCTTGAGGGGTTCGATGCCGTAATTCACCTGGCTGGGAAAAATATTGCTGCGCAGCGCTGGACGGCCGTCCAAAAGGTGGGAATCCGGGAGAGCCGCGTCGGGGCCACGAGTCTACTCGCAAAGGCCATCGCGAACGTCGCGCGCCCGCCAAAGGTTGTGTTGGGTGCGTCCGCCATTGGCTACTATGGGGACAGGCCCGAGCAGCGGTTACACGAGGGCGACGGGCCCGGGCAAGGCTTTCTGGCAAGCGTGTGCCGCGACTGGGAAGCGGCACTTGACCCTGTTCGAGAAAAGGGAGTGCGCACAGTTCCCCTCAGAATAGGCGCTGTGCTTTCAATCTCAGGCGGTGCGCTGCGAAAGATGCTGTTGCCATTTCGTCTCGGAGGCGGAGGGGTGCTGGGCCACGGTGCACAGTACATGAGCTGTATAGGCATGCAGGACGTGTTGGGTGCTATTTTGCATGTATTGTCGACGGATTCGTTAGATGGACCGGTGAACGTGGTTGGGCCAGAAAGTATCACCAACAGAACGTTCACGAGAACGCTCGGCGAAGTTCTTGGACGACCCACTTTGGTTCCGATGCCGGCGGGTGCTGCGCGCTTGGCGTTTGGTGAACTGGCGGATGAGCTGCTACTTTCCAGCACCCGTGTAGAGCCCAAACGGCTCAGTGAAAGTGGTTACGTATTTCGGCACCCGACATTGTCCGAAATGTTATGGGACGCGCTCGGGTACGCACGCC
>CAZSWX010000066.1:0-8401 GCA_964610865.1 uncultured Enterobacteriaceae bacterium | reverse complement strand
TTCCCATTTGTCTCATTACCTCGGTGTATTGTCGTGGGCCCATTATATATGGGGCACCCTCCTTTTCTTTTAGGTAGTGGTGCCCCTTTATTAGAATTGCGTTTGGGATATGTGCGCGCCGGTAAGCCTGCTGAAGGTCGCAGTCGACAATCCGAACGTTTGCGTCATTTACGTGAGCCTCGAGCCATGTTGGCTCGACTAACATTTCTGGCCTAGCGTATGCCTGGTCCGCCATTTTACGCCTCCTGTAGTAGCGTCTCACTCTAGTCAAAAATTTTTAGTTGTACTAGTCATGTTGCCTGCAAAATGAGGGGGACCGCTTCCCAGGGTAGGCTGGGACTGCCGTATTGCCGTCACGGGAACGGATACAGGTGGCGCGAGCTTTCGCCTCCCCAGGAACGCTCCCAATTCACAGGGGCTCTTTCGGCAGACCTTCCCTTTTCCTTACATCGTTCAAGTACGCAACAATTCCTTCTTCAACGGTGTACCTTGGCCTGAACCCTAGCTCTTTCTCCAACCGAGCGGTCTTCACAAGTGATGTCATAGTGACGGATTCGCTTCCCACAGATATGTCCGCTTCCGGCAAAATTTTGCGAAGATATCGTGTTATTTCTCCGGTTTTGCGACTAGGCCCCGCCATGTTGAAGATGTGAGACTCAAGTTGTTCGGCACGGTAGGCCAAATAAAACACCTCTGCGGCGTCGGCGACGTACATCCAATCCGCAATCTGTTCATCGGGCGGCATAATTACAGGGTGTCCCAGAAGGGCTAATTCCGGTGCAACCATAAAGTGGTCCCCCGCGGCACCCCGCCGTTGTCCTCGGCCCTCCCCAAATACTGATGTCGGGCGAATGCCAACGAGATCCATTCCGTATGAATGATTGTAATAATCTGCGGTGTGTTCGTTGAACAGCTTACAGGCTCCGTATAGACCGGCCTGACTGTGAGTGGAGGGCGCCGCCGGATCATTTTCGGCGAATTCTTCCGTACCATTGTCCGTGCGCTCAGGGAAAATCGCGACAGAACTCATATAGACGACACGCTTTAGCCCACTCAGCCGTGCCGCCTCGAACACGTTCGTTGTCCCAATGCAATTAACGTTTATTGATGGGAGCGGGTTTCGGATGCCTCCAGTTCCTAGATAATATGCCAAGTGGATGATGCCCTCGATCTTGTTCCTGCGTATAACATCAAGAAGTGCGGTGACCTCGGTCACGTCACCTTGGAAGAAAGTAACTTTCCCAGCTTGTTGCTCTATGACCTTTGCGTTAGGAACGGCATCCAGCACGACGACGGTTTCTCCGGCATCGGTCAGGTGTCGTGTTAAGTGCCGTCCTAGAAACCCTGTGCCACCCGTGACCAGAATCGCCATATTTAAAGATTCCTTTTTGTAACGTTTTGCATCGGAGATTGTAGTTTAAGGGCGCTTGCCACACATTAATACAAGTTCTGTGGACAGTCTTTTGCAGGTGCAAGAAAAAAGAGGGCGGCCAATACGGCGCACCCTCTAGAAATAGAATTTGACAGTACGTTTCCTGCCACGCTTTCCACAATTAACCCGCGGGCTTGGCAGTAAACAGCTTTTCTCCCAAATCTTGGCGCTGTTTCGCCTGTTGAATGATCTCAGGTGACACGTCAAATACGATGTCTTTCTCCGGCCCGACCCCCTCTGTTTTCATGTACTCAGGGAGTAGGTCGTCTTCGTTTTTGAAACCCGCTCTGCGATTAAATTCCCACTCGTCTTGAAGGGTCTGCCAACCATAGTCTGCGATTTGGTCTCGCGTCATTTCTTCGCCGTACATGGCGTTATAGAAAAGACGGATCTCGTCCACCGTAGGCTGGAGAAACTGGCAGAACCCAGAAGAATCGCAAATCACGTTGATCATTTGAGCCAGCTGTGATTCGGAAGCCCACTGATCTTCCGGAAGACCTGGGTTTAAGATAAGGCCTGCTGTATGATCGGCGCCCATGGGACTTGTCGCGTATGTTACACCCGTTGCTTTTAGGCTGCGGGGTTCCCATGCTGGAATCGCCTGGCCGCGAACGGCAGGAACCCGTTTGTGGCCAGTCTTCGCCGCGACTGCCACGGCGCCGTTCCCTATTGCCTTCCCGACCTCTGTTCCTTCCGATATTTGTTGGAATAAACTCTTTGCCCCTGCCGCGTCTCCGAACTTCATCTGGTCTGCGTCCATGTATATTGCGATCGCTGCGCCGGTTTCGACAGTATCGAGCCCAACGTCGTCACAGAGACGATCAAGATCGGCAACATCTTCCCAGTTATCGATGCCACAGTTTGATCCGAGGAGTGCAAGTGTTTCGAATTCCAGAGCAGAAGTTTTATATTTGCCTTCACGATCGTGCACCACGTTACTACATTTCACTATGCAACCGGTTAGACAGTTGTGCATTGCGCCGCCGCGAGTTTCGAAACTTTCGTTAATCCGGGCACCATCCAACGCCTTCACGTGTTCCGATTGGCCCGATGTGCGATTCTTATTTGGAAAACTATGTAACTGGTTAGCGACGGGGACGAATGCACTCGTCCCTTTTGCGAAAATTTGGGGTCCGTCTAAATAGCCGCGAGTGTATTTTTTACACATCTCACCAAATTTGGCTGCGTCCACCGCCTTGCGTGCTCGCTGTCCTCCGGCATCTACCGCCATATACTTGAGGCATTTACTACCCATTACTGCCCCGAGGCCGCCACGCGCCGCATGCCGCGCCGGGTACCTGTTGTCTTGGTCTGTGCAGGCAACGGAAGAACCACGCAGCTGTTGCTCGCCCGCGGGCCCGATGGAAATGAACGAAGCACTCTTGGGGTACTTGGTAGCTAATTCCTCGCACAATGCATAATTCCATTTTCCGGCATAAGAATCAGCGGCTACCACTTCTACTCCGCCAGACTTAATTTCTAGGGCATAGCGTTTCTTGCCGTCCGCCGGTTGGCCGGTGATGATCATTAGGCGGTAGCCAAGTTTCATTAGATCCTGTCCAGGGTTCCCGCCCGCATTGGCTTCTTTGATCCCGTTTGTAAGTGGGCTTTTCGCTCCAACGGAAATCCTTCCCGACGTGGGCGCGGCAGATCCCGCGAGAGTTCCGGGTGCAAATACGAGGACGTTGTCAGGCCCTAGAGGATCGCAGGTCGCATCACACTCCTCTAGGAGTACGCGAGCGGATAGAGCCCTACCACCAAGAAGTTTCCATGCCTCCGGGTAGGGCGCTATTTTGACGGACTGATCAGTCATATTTACGCGAATCATTTGATCGCCGGTCGTTGCTTTACTTTCGCTCATTATTCCCCTCCTTGCGGTTGGTCGACACTTGCCATGTAATATCCAACGTTCCGGGCCAAAACCTACCCACCGGCTATGGCGGCTAGAACCTTAACTTCATCGTTGGGCCCAACGGTAGTAGTTAGTACGTCTACGCTTACTAACTCATCATTCACGAAAAACCTAACGAAATCAGCAACATCGCCGGTAGCGGTGTAAATGAGGGCTCCGAAACCAGGAAACCGGCCTTCCACGATGTCAACGCATTCTTTAATTGTCGTCGCTGTGACGGTTACCTCTCCCTCGCCATGGGTTGGCCCTCTGTACGGCGGGGGAATCAAAACTTTTGGCATCTACCTAACCTCTTACCTTAGCCATTGCCCAAACCGGCGATGGAATGGATATACGGTACTCAATTTCGGCCGGATCTGCAACACGTGACTGCGCAATAGTGGCCTTTCCTTTGGCCCATTTTTAGGCCAACGTAGGCTAGGTAACTTACCGGTGTAAGAACGATAAACTATC
Organism: uncultured Enterobacteriaceae bacterium; assembly: GCA_964610865.1. Classification (GTDB taxonomy): domain Bacteria; phylum Desulfobacterota; class Binatia; order Bin18; family Bin18; genus Bin18. The sequence continues at coordinate 4,604 of CAZSWX010000066.1, read as the reverse complement.
TGGCACGTATTCAATAAATTGTGCGCAATTTGCGAAGGAGGAACAGCATGAGTAGTGACCGCGATGCAACGGTACGCCTAATAACGGAAGTAGAAGCTCAGGGGAAAGTCGCTGCGATCTATGATGACATTAAGCAGACAAAGGGCATCGAGACTGTCCCGAATATGTGGCGGGCTCTAGCTAGTTGTCCGGAAAATCTAGAAATGATTTGGTCGCGCCTCAAAACGCTAATGCATCCCGAATCCGTAGGCAGGCAATCCCCGTTAGACCCTAAAACCCGAGAGATCATCGCATTGGCGGTCTCCACAACGAACGGCTGCGAATATTGCATCAATTCACACACGGCTGCATTACGTCGCCTGGGCTGTGACACGGAGGCACTCGGAGAAGTAATGGCCATAATAGCCTTGTTCAACAGTACTAATGCACTTGCAGATGGATACCAAATCAAGCCTGATGTACTGCCTCCGCTTGAATGAGAGAATGAGACTCCACCTTGAACCCCTCACGGCCCTGAATCGATCACCTGGCTAAAGCTTCTTTGGGAGGGGCGAAACTCGAGTTTGCTCTGGAGAAGGATTGACATCATAACGCCCCGAGCACGAGTAGAAGATGAGGGTCCTACGCACTCTATTGTCGCGTAGAGAGAATGTTATGGATAGTAATTTACAAACAGCCTGCGGCCACGTTTATCATGTAACTCTCGAAGAAAGGGGGCATACGATGCGACAATTTAGGATAATGGTGGCCGGTTCCCTTCTTGCGACCATGATTTTTTCCCAAAACTGGACATTGTGGGCGGCGGATCCTACTACGGAGTTACGCCGTGAGGAGGTGCGAATGGAAACGCTATTAGTACCCGGCCTCACCGAAGAGGTCGAAATCTTGACTGATCGCTGGGGCATTGCTCACATCTATGCGAGGAATCAACACGACTTGTTCTTTGCACAGGGGTTTAATGCGGCCCGTGATCGTCTCTTTCAGCTGGAAATTTGGCGACGGCGGGTGACTGGCACACTGGCAGAGATTCAAGGCCCACGTGCTATCGATCGAGATGTGGGTGCGAGGCTTCTGCAGTTTCGCGGGAACCTGGACGAGGAGTACCGCCACTACCACCCGGACGGAAGAGCAATTGTGGAAGCGTTTGTAGCTGGGATTAACGCATACATCCGGAAAATTAGCATGACACCTGGGCAGTTGCCCGTCGAATTTGAGTTGCTCCAGATATCGCCGAAGGAATGGACGCCCGAAATCGTATTGGCGAGACTCGGCGGCATCTTCATGAATATAGAGACAGAGGTGTTAATAGCTAGAGCGCTTCCCCATATGTCCGCTGACGTACTACGCAAGATGCTAAATCTCCACCCTGGCAAGCCCGACTTGGCCGCTGCCGAAGGGACTCAATTTCCAACCATTCCTGCAACGGTTCTAAGATACTATCAGGCTGCCCGTGAGGCAGTCGATTTTATGCCAGAAGATATACCCGACCCGAAGCACAGAAGAGAACAAAGCGACAGTATTCCTGTGGACGATGAACCGTCAAGTATGCTGCAATCTGGGACGCGTGATGAAGGGAGCAATAATTGGGTGATCAGCGGCTCAAAAACGGCTTCTGGATCGCCCTTGATGGTGAATGACCCGCATCGCGCGGTTACTGTCCCGTCTCTACGATATTGGGTCCACCTGGTTGCACCTGGCTGGAATGTAATTGGCGGAGGGGAACCGCATCTACCCGGTGTTTCGATTGGCCACAATGAGGACGGAGCGTGGGGACTAACAATTTTTCCGACTGACGCTGAAGACTTATACATATATGAGACTAATCCCGATCGTCCGAACCAGTATTTATACCAGGGTCAGTGGGAGCCGATGGACGTGGTGCAAGAGACCATACAAGTAAGGGGAAGTGGCGCTATTTCGAAGGAGTTAAAGTTCACACGACATGGTCCTATTTTGGCTGAATATCCAGAGAAAAATTTAGCATTTGGTTTGCGGGCGGCGTGGTTGGATGTCGGAGGCGTTCCGTACTTGGCCAGTTTGCGAATGGATCAGGCTAGAAATTGGTATGAGTTTCGGAAAGCATGCGAATATTCCCGGGCGCCTTCAGAAAACATGGTCTGGGCTGATACTGAAGGCAATATCGGATGGCAGGCAGTCGGGGTTATTCCCCGCAGGCCCAATTGGAACGGACTTGTTCCGGTTCCCGGGGATGGGAGTTACGAATGGGACGGTTATTTGCCCATTCGGGAATTGCCACACCTCTTCCAACCACAGCGCGGGTTTGTAGCCACCGCGAATCAGGCGAATGTTCCCAAAGAATATTCGGAACAGATAAGCTACATTTGGCTCGAGCCCTTTCGTCACGAGCGGATCGAAGAGGTCCTTGAGCAGGGCAAAAGTTTTACCATTCAAGACATGGCCCAATTGCAACGGGACGAACATTCGATCCCTGCCCGGCTGCTTGTACCCTTTCTGGCGACAGTGGAGCTTCGGTCTCCGCTTGCAAAAAGGGCAGTCAAGGAATTGTTGGGCTGGGACTTCGTTCTGGAGAAAGATTCGATTCCTGCGGGTATTTATGTAGCTTGGCAGAAGGAACTGTGGACTAGGTTTCGTGATTTATTTGTTCCCGAATTACTGAAAGATTCTTTCTCTTCCGTTGTTCTCGCGCCACTAATTGCGAGTCTGAGAGAGCCGGGCTTCGTTTTTGGGCCTGACCCGGGAAAAGCGAGAGATCTATTTGTTCAACAGAGTTTTGAGGCAGCGGTAGCGTCGCTCACGTCTAAGTTAGGAACCGATTTAAAAAATTGGCGATACGGCCAGGTCGCATATCACCATATCGTCATCCAGCACGTGTTAGGGAAGGCTGTAAATGATGAGTTACGCGCGAAGTTGGAAATCGGGCCAATACCGCGCGGTGGGGATAGTTTCACCGTCAACAACACGGGAGGAGAAGACATGCAAACAGTGGGAGCTTCTTTCCGTTTAATAGCTGACCCTAGTAACTGGGACTCTTCGTTGGGCGCGAACGTGCCGGGCCAGGACGGCGACCCCGGGGGAAAGCATTATAAGGATATGGTCCAGCTTTGGGCCGACGGGAGCTATTTTCCCGTGGTTTACTCACGCGAGAAGGTTATAGAAAGCACCGAGGTCCGGACCGTACTCCGTGTGTCCCCGTGACCTAGTCCGGTGAATGTTTTTGAGAGGGTGGAGAAGAGTTGGCTGGAATCCGGAGACAACGAAAAGCGTGGCTCCTTCCGATCTTGCCACCACTTGGTTGTTTTGAGTTAGTCCTTATTTCTTAGTAGGGCCAGTGAGGGCCATGGGATCAAAATTGGCGACCACACAAAGGGGGATACTGTTATGAAAGTAGCTGCGGGTCGACAATTCTTTGTTTCGTTTGGTGAAGAAGCGCGGAAAATCGTTCCAGATTTAAGCTGGGCATTGTTTGAGCCGGATGGTACTTGGTCTGATGTTGCGGAGGATGCGGATTTAGTGGTTCTCGCTGGCGACTCCTACACACCGGCGTTCATCGAGGCGGCGGCTGACTTCAATGGGCCCAGTTGGGCCCACACCGAGGATGCTGGGACCGACGGCTTTTTCTATGATGCGATGCATTCAAAAGGAACGATTATTTCCCATAGCCCCGGGGCCAATGCGCCCGAAGTGGCAGAATTTGCCGTAGGTTTAGTCCTGCATTCAGCTAAGCGCCTCAAACAATACGCCGCATTGCAAAGGGAGCGACGATGGCAAGAACTTGAGCTTCAAAGCCTGAGCGACAAGACGGCTCTGGTGATTGGCCTCGGTTCTATCGGTGGGCGCATTGCTCTGATGCTCAAGGCGTTTGGAATGCGAGTTCTTGGGATACGCCAATCCGACGGTCACGTTCGAGGCGTCGACCGCCAAGGCACACGAGGTCACTTAGATGAATTTTTATTGCAGGCAGATTTCGTCATTTTGGCAGTCCCCGGGTCGGCTGCTACGAAAGATCTTATTGCTAAGTCCGAACTCGCTTTGATGAAATCTACGGCAACACTGATCAATGTCGCTCGTGGGACGCTCGTGAACATGGAATCGCTCAAAGAGGCCCTTCGTACGAGGGTTATTTACGAAGCTTACCTTGACGTTTTTCCCACCGAGCCGTGGCCCGAAGACGATGAGTTGTGGGCGTTCTCGAATGTGTTTTTAACCCCGCATACCGCCTCAACATCTCCACTATATTTGCCGAGGGTGGGACGCGCTTGGTTGGAAAATCTGCGACGGTTTTCGCACGGAAAGGATCTGCTGCATCGCGTTTCAGCCTAATGCGCGGCTGTCCGGTGCAGTTCTACAATACCTCAGCCTCTCGGAGTTTGCTCACTTCCTCCCAGGAGTAGCCCAACATATCTACTATGACCTGTTCCGTATGTTCACCAAATTCGGGGGCTGGCCCCTTTGGATCAGCCGGTGTCTCGCTGAGAATGAGGGGCGAGCCAACGATTTGTGTCTCTCCCCAGGCAGGATGATCGTAGTCGACTACGTAATCATTTACGGTCATTTGGGGGTCGCTCGGTAGGTCATTGACGCTATTCACCAGAGTGTAAATGAAATCGCCGCCGGCCTTCAAA
>CAZSWX010000065.1:3670-8433 GCA_964610865.1 uncultured Enterobacteriaceae bacterium | reverse complement strand
CTTGCTCGTGAGGTATCGGCACGTGGTGATTCCCTTAGAGGCGTATTGGTATGGATCTCGGACACAGATACAGGATACTTCTCTGGCGAAACACTTTTCGCCGAGACCGGCAAAGTGTTGCCCGACACCGCCGGTATTGCGCAGCTTGTGCTCCACGTCGGAGTGATTCTTCGCTCGCCACTCCAGTGTGGCGGACAAACTCGCTTCCGAACTTTTGAGACAGTTCTCCGGTATAAGGACAGAACTAGCCTATCCACGTCTGACGAACTTTCTCAACTCACGCTCCAGGGTTTGCTCTCGCTAATTGAGGAAACCCCTGCATATACGGAGACGCCCGCCAGACTGAATACTGTGAACCTTCAACAGATGGCCCGGTCAAGGATACACTCGCGCTTCTCAGGTCCAACCGCCGCCTTGGTGTTCAGCCTTTTAGCCCTGCCTCTGGCCCGAATGGGAAGCAGCTTCTCAGGCGCGGTGGGTGGTATTCTCGGGCTCATTGTTACGATTGTTTACTACGGCCAGGTCCAGCTCTGCCAGGGCTTAATGCAAGCCGGCATTTTGTCAGCAACATTCGCTTTGTGGTTACCCAATTTAACAATGACCCTCCTGGCCTTCTCATTGTTATGTGTTCAAGGCCGACAAATACCGAGGCTTGTAACTAGAACAATCCCGCGCATTTGGGCAGTTTATTGGGGAGAATCCAAAAAGCGAGTGGTAGGATTGCGGCGCTTTTTGCTAGGCCGCTATATTTTTGGCCATTTTGCTTCCATGCTACTACTTTCTTTCGGTGTGCTTTTTATAGGGTACCTTCTGGTCGACGTATTGGAACGCCTAGAGTGGCTTGCGCGGCACAATACTACCCCGATGGAAGCGCTACGCTTCTACTCTGCGCGGGCGCCCCTCCTGGCCTCGCGCATAATTCCGATGGCGTTGTTACTTGCCACGGCCCTCACGGTCGGAAGTCTGACCATGCACAGGGAGTTAGTAGGCATGCGCGCCTGTGGAATATCTGCAACTAGTCGGCTTTCTATAATCCTCCTTGCGACACTGCTAATCGCCCCTCTAGCATTTGCACTAAACGAGTACATCGTCCCGAAAACAAATGCGCTAGCAGATCGAATCAAAGAGTCGGAAATCAAGGATCGAAGGCCACAAACTGGTTTATTAGAGAGAATCGTCTGGTACAGAGCAGGCAGCCACCTGTCCCAGGCAACGCAACTCGACCCAGCACTAGGCGAAGCAAAAGACGTTTCATTCTACGAATTGGAGCAAAACGGGTTGCCACGCAGCCGGACGCACGCGCGTCACGCCAAGCATGTTGGACAGGGGTTATGGGTCCTCACTGATCCGAGTCGAATCATGATTTCGGCCGACGGTTTAAAGCAAGTACCCGCCGAGACCCATGTTCTACTTGGCGAGGCACCCGACACCGCAATCGATACGATGCACCTGAACGCCCTAGAGTTAGCTAAACAAATCTCCGCCACTCAGAGTGCTGGTTACGATGTGACAACCTTCAGGGTCGATCTAAACGTAAAATTGGCCGCTCCGTTCGCTTGCATACTGCTTCCTGCAATCGTTTTGTTCTTCTCAATGAACGGCCCGCCTTTTCCTGCCCCTGCGGTCACAATGTTGATGGGCATATTACTAGGCGTGGGATATGTTCTTTTCACCGGAGTGTGCGCCTCATTCGGCTACGCAGGGAGTTTTTCCCCTTGGTTAGCAGGCTGGGCGCCCGTCCTTAGCGCAACCAGTCTGCTAACAGCCTTAGCTTGGCGGGGCCGCAGTTAGAAATCAGAAGGGTCTCCTGGCCCGTTTTTAAGCCCTTCTGCGCAGACCTGAGAGCTGGCTTGGAGTCCTTCGAAGATAATCAGTGTTTCGCTCCAGAGTCACCACGAATGAGCAATTGTCCATGGACGTGAGCCGGGTGTAACTGACACTTGATATCAAATAACCCCGCCCTGTCAGCACTAAATTCTATCGTCTTAGTCTCTCCGCTGTTAATGACCTCCTCTATCCCATAGGCCGGGATAGAAAAGCCATGGTTCGGAGGCTCTCCCGGAATCTTGTTGATTATCTTAATCCTAACCTTTTCGCCCTCAGCAGCGACTAGAACGGAAGGAACAAACACCTTAGCGCCTTCATAGAGTACATTCACGACGGTGAATTTTCTGAGATCGCCATCTTCTGCTGCTTCATGATGAGCAGCCCGAGTGGCTGAATTCATAATGGTCAACAACAGAATACAAAGCCCGTAGTACCAATACTTCTTCACCATTCATACCTCCCTCGGGTTCTTAATACACGGCCTAATGGGCCACAACTACAACATTTTATCAACCTGATTCTAAACGGAAATGTCAGCAAGGGCTGACCCTCCTATTCTTCCTTGCTATTATACCACGGCATGAAAGAACAAGCTGCTTTCCAGGTCGTCTCGGAATTCCAGCCCCAGGGCGACCAGCCCAACGCCATCACGGCACTCAGTAAAGGCATGAGAGACGGGCGTGGACGGCAAGTTCTACTTGGCGTTACTGGTTCCGGGAAAACCTTCTCGATGGCCCACGTTATAGCTGACGTAAATAGGCCAGCACTCGTTATCGCGCCTAACAAGACTTTAGCGGCCCAACTATATAGCGAATTCAAAGATCTCTTTCCCCACAACGCCGTACGATACTTCGTAAGCTACTACGATTATTACCAGCCTGAGGCCTATGTCCCACAAAGCGATACTTTTGTGGAAAAAGACGCATCAATAAATGAAGAAATAGACAAAATGAGGCACTCTGCCACAAAGGCGTTGCTTGAACGTAGGGACACACTGATAGTCGCTAGCGTTTCTTGCATCTATGGGCTTGGATCTCCAGAGTCCTATTTTGATCTAATCCTTTTCATCGAGGAGGGGACCGAAGTAGATAGGGACGCCCTCCTTCGAAAGTTAGTCGACATCCAGTATCAGCGTAACGATCTCGACTTCCATCGCGGTACGTTTCGCGTTCGCGGCGACGTAGTTGAAGTGTTTCCGGCCTACGAAGAAAACAAAGCAATCCGTATAGAATTCTTCGACGACACAATCGAGGCCCTCACGGAGATAGATCCACTAAGAGGAACGACCATCCGCCGGCACGACAAGATTGCTTTGTACCCTGCAAGCCATTATGTCACGACTTCAAACCGCATGAAGCGCGCTGCGAAGGCAATCGAGGAAGAATTAGCCGACCGACTTATTGAACTAAAAGCAGAAAGTAAGCTCTTGGAAAGTCAACGACTCGAACAAAGGACGCTTTACGACCTGGCCTTGCTTCGGGAAATGGGGTTTTGCCCTGGGATAGAAAATTATTCACGACACTTAGATGGGAGAAATGCTGGCGAGCCACCTCATACCCTGCTCAATTATTTTCCCGACGACTACCTGCTCTTCATCGACGAGAGCCACGTCACCGTGCCTCAAATAGGAGGAATGTATAGGGGTGATAGATCCCGGAAATCAACCCTCGTCGAATACGGGTTTCGCCTGCCCTCGGCATTAGACAATCGCCCTTTGAGCTTCGCCGAGTTTGAGAAGCGTGCCGGGCAAACTGTATATGTTTCCGCGACTCCGGGCGATTATGAACGGGCTCATAAAGACTCTCCTATTGTCGAACAGCTCATACGACCAACCGGTTTACTCGACCCCAGGATAGATGTTCGCGCGGCTACCGAGCAGGTCGACGATTTGCTCGGTGAAATCAGAATTAGGGTTGACCAAGGTGACCGTGTGTTGGTCACCACACTAACCAAACGTTTAGCGGAAGACCTTACCGACTACTATCAGGAGATCGGCATTAGGGTACGGTATCTGCATTCGGATATAGACACACTGGAAAGAGTTGAAATACTCCACGAATTAAGAAAAGGGAGCTTCGATGTCCTAATCGGCATTAACCTCCTTCGCGAAGGCTTGGACATACCCGAAGTCTCTTTAGTAGCAATTTTGGATGCCGACAAAGAGGGATATTTGCGATCTGATAGATCACTAATACAAACAATAGGACGTGCAGCTCGCAATGCGAACGGGATGGTAATTCTCTACGGAGACAAAATCACCACGTCCATGCAACGCGCGATAGACGAAACGGTTCGTAGACGAAAGGTCCAATCAGCCTACAATGAAGAGCACGGCATCATTCCGCGAAGTATACAAAAAGGATTATCCTCACCGCTCGTCAAAGTCTATGAAGACGAGCCAGCCGGGGAACGACTCGCTACGGAAGATAATTCCGAGCATTTGCTGAATAAGAACATAACAAAATTGATCGCCCGAACTAGAAAACAGATGAAAGAAGCCGCGGCCACACTGGATTTTGAGCGGGCAGCAGAGCTGCGGGATAAACTCCGCATTTTAGAACAGGCGGAACTCGGACTGCCAACCGCAACTCAAAATTCCGGCCGCGATGATTCGTTCATCCGCATTGCGGACGTTGAAGAAAAGCCCGTGGGCAGAGCGCAACTAAAAAGACGCAAGGGGCCAAATTCCAAACCGAAAAGACGGCTCAGGACGTCACGTAACAGACCCCGGTAAGGCTAGGTAAAACATTAGCCTCACCAATGGAATTTCTGGACCCAATCCTGAACCAGTCTGAAGGGAGCCAAATGGCAAAGCCACAAATAAGAAAAACCGCAAAACAGAGGATGTCAGCCGGGGAACTACAGAAGGCACGACGCATTCTCGACGCGGAAGCCGAGGCTATCCGTGCCATTCACCTCAACGACGAGTTCATAAA
>CAZSWX010000065.1:0-3570 GCA_964610865.1 uncultured Enterobacteriaceae bacterium | reverse complement strand
CTTACTCCCTCCGCCAGTACTACAGCGATACTTGCCTTAGGCGACGCCCTTACTCTAAGCTTAATGGCGCGGAAGAAATTTACAAAAGCTAATTATGCAAAGTTGCATCACGGCGGCTACCTCGGCAAACGCGCAAGAAAAGAAGCCAGAGCGGAACGGGATCCTCGGACCTAGCGCCGGAAAATTTTGGTAGGAGCCGACTAAACGTCGGTGGCTCCTGTAGCTCTACGCTGCTTGCTTAAGATTGGGAGGGCATTAACTTGCTAGCCTCATACAGATAGACAATTTCGTTCCTTTAGGGCTATGCCAAAGTGAAGAATGAACACCATTTCCACCAAAGATGGAAAGGAGCAATTGATGAGCTACGAAACCCTACGATTGCAAAAAGACCAATCGGTCTTAACAATTACCGTGGATCGACCGGAGGCGTTAAACGCGCAGAGCAGATTGATGCTAGAGGAATTTGATGATGCAATCGCAGAGGCTTCAGAAGACGATACTGTAAAAGTCATCATCGTGGCCGGGGCTGGCAAACATTTCTCTGCCGGCCATGACATTGGCACGCCCCAGGAACGTGCGGACTGGAAAAACAGACCGTACCCAAAGGGAATGCCTGGTGAATACCGACGCGGACGTGATCTGTACCTCGACTGCACACTGCGGTGGCGCGATTGCCCCAAACCCACAATTGCACAAGTCCAAGGCTACTGCATCATGGGAGGTCTCATGCTGGCCTCAGCTTGCGACCTAATCATTGCGGCCGAAGATGCAAAATTTTGCGACAGGACCGTCCGCTGGGCGGGTTCCCACGTCCAGTACGCCAGCCTCGCCTGGGACATCGGGTTTCGAAAAGCTAAGCAATATCTGTTTACCGGCGACTGGATCACAGCCCGGGAAGCTGAAAGTCTCGGTCTCGTGAATGAAGTCGTTTCGGCCAATCAACTACAAAGTAAAACCATGGGCTTAGCCCAACGCATAGCTATGCAAGACGCGTATGCTCTGCGTATCGCCAAGTTTTCAATGAATCAGATGCAAGACGAGGCTGGATTTAGGACCGGCGTTGTCGGAGCATTCCAGTCTTATGCCCTCACTCGCATGTACCGTCTCGAAAACGGCGAAGATACCTTTTCTGGTTCAGACCGCGCCAAGGAGAGGGACAAAGCGTTCGGCGATAATCACTAACGTACCTTCCGTGGAGGGTGTAATAGATAAAGCGGACTGGACTTCCTAATACGTTGCCAGCCGAATAAACACTTTGGGGTGCCAATTTATCAACGGATTTGGTCAAACGCCTGCGCCAACTGCCGCAACTGGTTCATAGTGTCTCCTATCGGAACAGCAGGGAGAAGGGTCAGATTCTGCGCTCCAGCATCTATATACGTTTGGACTACTTCTGCACAATTCGAAACAGTGCCCAGCGCACAATATTTGTCTATAATATCAGCGAATGGCTGATTGTATTCGGTAGACAGTGTGCGCACGGCATTTGCTTTGGCAGCTTCATAGCTAGAGCCAATACAGAAGTAAAGGACTACTCCACCGGTAAAATCGGTACGATCGGCCGGTTCACGTCTGAGCCAATACTCGAGGGCTTTGTCCATCCCGATTCGGAACCGTTCTGGGGTTACAAAATATGAGAACCAACCATCACCGTACATTCCTGCTCTTCTTAATGCGGCGTCGACTCTGCCCCCTACCCAAATTGGAGGATGCGGTTTTTGAAGCGGCATCGGACTCATCTCCGCATCTTTAAAATTAAAGTGTTTTCCCTCGAAGCGAGCCCGCGATCCGGCCCATAATGTCTTTATGACACGCAAACCCTCAGTAGCCCGTGAGCCTCGCTCTTTTAGCGAAATGCCGCAGGCCTCGTATTCCTTTTCGAATTCGCCTCCCACACCAACACCCAAGATCGCCCGGCCATTCGACAACCAGTCTAATGTACTAGCCATCTTCGCAACTAAGGTCGGGTTCCGAAGCGGCAACAACAACACACCCGTTCCGAGCCGTATCGTTTTAGTGCGAGCTGCAAAAGCGCCTAACATAGTAAACGGATCTAGGACGGGGCTATGCCATAGAACATGGTCCCGGTAAAAGAGAACATCGTACCCAAGGCTTTCAATCTCCTCGGCCCACTGACACAGAGTTTCTCCGGAAGCAAGACCACTCCCGAAACCGCCCAGAGTCGTGCCAAACGTAACTCGGTTCACGACAAACACCCCTTTTGACTAGTGAATTCGGCGGCCATTTCTAGAAACCTTTCTTTCCAGGTACCGCCCGCGAATCTATCAAATCATCCCCTATTACAGATTTCGAACTCAATTAAGAGCAAATGTTTTTTACAAAAGCGGAACTAGCCGTACTTCGAAACAACTTCTGCTCCAAACCGCTCCATCGCTTCAGTAACGTTACCAAGGCGCAGGGCATGCATATTAATGAGGAGTCGATCGATTCCGAGTTCCTGGTACACTTCCAAGCTTTCCAAGCCCTCAACGTTAAAGTTCCAATAAGCCGTGATTTCGAGTTCCTCCCTATCGCGTCCTTGTCTCTCACACTCGTCGCGTAAAAGTGTCATGTGGGCCCGGTAATCGTCCAGATCTTTCCCGATGACGTACCAGCCGTCCCCGTATCGGACAGCACGACGAACAGCGTTGGGAGAAATACCGCCGATAACCAGAGGGACTCCTCCCGCTTGGGCTGGCTTCGGCTCCATAGTAAAGCCCTCCCAACTGACGAATTCCCCGTGATATTCTACTTCGTCGGCCGTCCACGCTAGCTTGAGCGCTTCGAGGTACTCGTTAGAACGGCTACCCCTTCGGTCAAATGAAACACCTATGGCCCTGAACTCTTCCCGCAGCCACCCAATACCGAGTCCGAGCATTAAACGCCCTCTCGACAAATGATCAATAGAAGACGCCCACTTGGCAAGATACAACGGGTTCGTTTGGGGTAAAACATTGACGCCGGTACCCAACCGAAGCGTCTTTGTAGATGAAGCTATAAACGTCAACGCCACCAAAGGATCAATTATTGGTTCGTTAGGCCGGAAAGCCAATTTGCCGCTCGGGTTGTAGGGATAAATCGAATCGTAACTCTTTGGGATGATAACATGTTCTGCCGTCCATACAGACTCGTAGCCCAACTCCTCCGCACGAGTCACAAACGGTATTAATGCCTCGGGATTTGTGAACTCACGCAGATTAATAGGAACAATTCCAAACTTCATATACGCCTCCCTTAGTATGCTGCCGCGGCTTACGCGGTTTTAGGCCAGCTTGCATGCCTGCTCTCCGCTCCAGGCCTCAGAATCGCAAGTAACTCCTCCGCGCTGCGAGCCGCCCTCCTAGACCAGCCTCGGGAAACTCCGTCAAACCCTCGAGAATAATGCGGCACCTACCCTAACAGCGATTGCAAATCAGACCGTCGCCCGAATTGCGACGTCTCCAACTGTTTTAGCCGCGATAAGGTGCTTCCTATCCTCACATCGACGACGCTCCGCTGCGAGATTTTCCTCTACGGGCGCCTTCCTCCATCTGCTGGACCGCGAAGATAGAACGATAACCCTTTGACCAA
>CAZSWX010000064.1:5924-8451 GCA_964610865.1 uncultured Enterobacteriaceae bacterium | reverse complement strand
CGGGTGGGTTTCCCTCACCCACCCGTTCTTGGCCCCTAGGAGACCCTCCTCCCCTAGGGGCCCCCTCCGTGATCCGATTTTGACTTCGCGCGTCCAGGGCGGTTCAGGCCGCGAGCGTTATATCAATACAAAAACTTCGTTAGTTTCTGCGTTATTATTCTGGCTCCGGATGTCCAGTATTGCCAATTATTGCAATAAAAAACGCGGCCATGAGGGCACCTAATACGCCAAGGCTCATAGCTCCCGTAGAGACATGACCGTCGGCCATACTCGACGCCGCCCACGTCCCGCCTAGGACCGCTAGCCCTACTCCAATTCCTAATACCGTGCCAAGCATGATAGAGGCTCCTTACAAAGAGTGACTTCCTTAGCGGCCTGTCTACCACTTTTGCCAGCTGAGGACTAGTAACCAGCCTTGAAAGCACCGAAGGTACAATCCAATTTCTAGCTCGTATAGGCCAAAGCACGGACGCCTTCTTAGCCAAAGTAACCCCCTCGGCAGAAAAGGTTGTGGTTTGCGTTCCGTTTTGCTAACCACTCTCAATAACCTATACTAGGCAGATCGGAACGCCACGGAGGAGGGTCACATGTCAGCGGACCAAACGGAAGTAAGTGTCCAGGGGGGAATCGATTGCGACGGGCATATTTTAGAGCCACCCGACCTATGGGAAAAGTATTTAGAGCCCTCCTTCAGGGACCGAGCAATACGCATACGGACCGACAAGGAGGGTTTGGAGTATTTCGAGTTCAACAATAAGCCGTCGCGTTTGTGCCACCCCGGCTTCCCTGGCATTCTTGGTGCCATGGGAGAGCCAGACATCGTCCCAGGACCAGAACGTACCTTCGTTGGTGGCGCCCCATTTGGCTCCATGGACCCTAAAGAGCGTATTACGCGTATCGAAGGTGAAGGACTTTCAAAAGTCATCTTATACCCTACTGTCAGTTTATTGTGGGAGAGCGAGGTGGAAGATCCAGAACTCTCTGCCGCATACTGTCGCGCGTACAACCGATGGATAGTGGACTTTTGCTCGGAGTCGGGCGGGCGTCTAATTCCCATCGCTCACTTGTCTGGCAGCGATCCTCAGGAAGCTGCCAAAGAATTAGAGCGTGCAGTCAAGGACGGTTGTAAAGGCGCGTTCTTCGCACCGTTTACCTGGACAAAGAAGTCTCATGGCCACCCAGACTATGACGCTGTATGGAGCACAGCTCAAGATCTGGACGTACCCATCGCTATACATCCTACCTTCGAACCCGCGAGATTCACCCATTTAACCCGTTTCGAGGAGCTAACACCAACGGAACCGATCCAGTTTAATTGGTATCTCGACGTTTTAGTTTCTCAGGGCATGCAGCAGGCCTTTGTTGCCCTCTTCCACCACGGCGTATTCGAACGCTTCCCGAAGGTAAAAGTAATAGTTCTGGAATCCCAAGCCGGATGGATTGGGTCCTTGCTTGATCGTATGGATGCGGTTTTCCACGGACCGCTCGCTCATTCAACACAACTTAAAGAGAAACCGAGCTACTATTTCAAAAGGCAATGCTGGATCTCTGCTGATCCTGATGAAAAAGCTCTTCAGAGATTAATCGAGTTCGTAGGATCGGAGAAGTTTTTCTGGGCCTCTGATTTCCCGCATCCGGACCACAGCGCCGAATACATTCCCGCATTAAAACGGCTGATTACTCCGCTTGGCGAAGAGGCGAGGCAGCAAGTCATAGGACGTAATGTCGCAGAAGTGTACAAGCTCGGCGAGTGAGACTCAGTCCTGCACGAGAGAGGGTCGGACGCATTGTGCGTTTAAGGCTCGCCGCGTTCGCCTGTCTCTCGTTCCCACTCTGCCGCCCGCCGCACGTCGAAACTAAAGTCCTCCCAATCCCGGGTAAGGTGTCTATTGTAAAATCTGTCGTTTTCAATCGCCTCCGCCCAATGCTCTATCATGTATTCTTTCTCTTCGTGTCGCGGGGGGAGAAGCCAACGACTCTTTGATTCGTAATGGTACAACCTGGCATGTGGCGTGTAGATGATCCGGTATCCATGCTGTTGCAACCGTAGGCACAGGTCCACATCGTTAAACGTAACGGCAAGTTCTTGTCGCATCCCCCCTATTTCCTCGTAAACGGCCTTCGGCACCATAGCGCACGCTGCCGTTACCGCACTGCAATTACGCACCAAATGGGGTAGCGCATAATAGCCAAGATGGTCTGAAGGTTGGTACTTAAAAGCGTGACTCGCGACGCCGGCTACTCCAAGAGTGACACCCGCGTGTTGTAAAGTAGAATCTGGGTATAAAAGTTGTGCCCCTACCGCACCGACGCCCGTACGCTGGGAATGTTCAACCAGCGCTTCTAACCAGTCGGGGGTTATAACCTCGACGTCATTGTTGAGAAACAACAAATGGTCCCCGGCGGCATGAGCTACCGACCCATTACATAGCCTGGCGAAGTTAAAAGGCGCGGAATCCACCACGACCGCATGTGGTAACTGTTCCAAGTAGGACAAACTCTCCGGGTCCTCGGTCCCGTTGTCCAT
>CAZSWX010000064.1:0-5914 GCA_964610865.1 uncultured Enterobacteriaceae bacterium | reverse complement strand
TTATGATCTCATAGTGCGGATAGGTTGTGAGTTTTCCACGCTGTCGATGCAGTTCCTGAGTAATGTCACCTGGTCTCGGCTCGGGATAATTATACTCACCAAAGGTGACCCTCGAATTCCGCGACGGACGTGATACGTACCTAATTCGGGCCCGTCCGAGACGACGGCCTGTTCGCTCCGCCGTGTGAGTGCCGCGCGAAGAGCTTCTTTCAGGCTTTCTTGCTTATGCCCTGCCGTAAGGGCTGTACCGCTATGGTACAAAACACGAGAAATGTGGCCTATACGGTCCGTCTGCTCTGAACAGCGAAGCACCAAATCGTATTCGACATCACAATTGCAGGAGTTTTGAAGCGCACCCACCCGGTCTAATAGGTTCCTCCGGTAAACGGCGAGACAGCATGCATACGGACGCGACATGCACAGGTCCGGTGACCAGTCCGGCTTAAAAAATGGGTCGCGGTGTATACCGTCCGCGTCGATGCGGTCCTCGTCTGTATACACAACGTCCCAATTATCTTTATCCAAGTACCGCTCAACTATTTCTAACGCTTCTGGCGCCAATTGATCATGTTGACCTAGAAAGGCGACGTACCCGCCTGACGAATTTTCGATAGCTGTACTAAGGCTGTACGGATCCGACACTTTGTCTGTAATGCCCATACTTCGAAATCTAAGATCCACGGTCTCGGCCTCCCGGCATAGAGCAAGTGTTTCCTCTGATCTTTCTTCCGGACAAAGCCAAATCTCCCAACCAGGAAAAGTCTGTTGTTGTAGCGAACGCAGGGCCCTCTCAAACAAGCGACGGTTTGGTTCCCTGACCAACATAAAGAGCGAAAAAGTTGGCGGTCCGGATCCGCGGGAGTCAGTACAACGAAATGAATTCCGAGAGGACGTCGTTTGCGCCCATGTCGCGTAGCCGTCGGACCATAGCCAGTCAAACAAGAGTCCACCGGGCTTCACAAAGCGCGACGTAATCCGTCGGACTCGTCCGCGCCAATATTTTAAAAGGGCAAAAAACTGCCACACTTTGAAGGCTCCACACGAAATCACGTGATTTTTGCGGCCGAGTACCGGTAAGACTACGCGCCCGAACCTCTACTCTTACCAAAATGGCTAATCTTCCAGGTTTTCGTTCGCTGGCGTCCTTCAAGAACATAGCATCCGCCCGATCACTTTATATAGACCCGAGCCGTTCAACGCTTTGTAACCCGGTCGGGCACGAACCAAAGCAGAGGCTCTCCCGACTCGGGCATATTTTTGCTAATTTATTTTCAGGAGAACCACCGTGGCAGCAGATATTTCAGTGGTAATTGCTACCTTCAGACCAGGATCGATGATTAACGATTGCATCTCGGCTCTTCTCGACCAAAGAGGACCCCACGCCGCCGAAATCATCGTGGTAGACAGTTCCGCAGATGGAACCTCAGACCGGCTTCGAAGAGAATTTCCTTCGATCACTGTTGTGGCATTGCATCGACAAACCCACCAATCCCTGGCAAGAAGCGTTGGTATACGCCATGCGACCGCCCCTTTTATCGCCATCACGGACCAGGACTGTGTCCCCGCTTCCGACTGGTTCCAGCGTCTACTCTCTCGCCATAACGAAGGCCACTACGGGGCTGTTGGTGGTGCTATTTTGAATGGCACTCCGCACAGTATTGTCGGCACGGCGTCTTACTTGATAGAATTCAACGAGTACATACCCGTCGGCGAATCGCGCCTTGTCCCGATGATCCCGCACTGCAACATTTGTTTTCGTCGGGAAATTTTTCAAACAGTGGGAACACTCCGGCCCGTACCACCCGGTGCAGAGGACTTAGTTTTCAACTTCCTGTTAGTGCAAAACGGCGAAGAAATAATGTTCGACCCCGACATTACGGTAACACATCAAAACCGAACGAATCTGTTCTCCTTCTTCCGACATCAGCATCTTTTGGGCCACGGATCGGCTGCAGCGCGTCGCGCCGTACCAATGCCCGGAAGATTCTTCGTCGAACACCCCACTTTCTGCGTCGCAATGCCGCCGTTACGAATCGCTAGGACAGCGTTCCGCCTATGCTCTACCCGGTTCTGGTCTTTCCTACAGTACCTACTTCTGTTACCCATTCTGCTACCGGGATATTTTTTTTGGGCTTCCGGGTTCCACGCCGGCGCCAAAAAAACGTAACGCTTTCAACCGAATCAGGGTTCAAGAACATGAAGAGGGCTGCAGCTCTCCGGGGCCTAGACAAGACGACTAGCCTCTTGTGAGTACACCAGACAATGGACCAAACAGAAGTCTCCGTCATCATTCCAGTTTTCAACGAGGCCGGTTCTCTCCCCGAGCTAATAGCAAGAACGGATAGCGCGCTGGAATCAACGGGAAAGTCCTACGAAATACTGGTAATCGACGACGGTAGCCGCGACGATACGGCCAACGTTGTCCGCGAACTCGCCGTCAACCACCCGCACCTCAAGTGTGTTCGCTTTCGCCGCAACTACGGGAAAGCGGCGGCATTGTCCGAAGGCTTTACGCGGGCTCTAGGCAATTTTATCCTGACCATTGACGGTGACCTGCAGGACTCTCCTGAAGAGATTCCTCGGCTCATAGACGCCCTCTCTGGTGGTACGGATGTGGTCTGCGGCTGGAAACATCGAAGACAAGACAAGCTCACACGGGTCATTAGCTCACGGCTGTTCAACGCAGGTACGCGGCTAATGACCGGCCTCGCCCTGCACGACATAAACTGTGGCTTAAAAGGTTATCGGCGCCAAGTTGTTCAGGAACTCAATTTGTACGGGGAAATGCACCGCTTTCTACCCGTGATCGCCAACCAAAGGGGGTTTACGATTTCAGAGATCCGCGTAAAACACCACCCTCGCCGGTTTGGCCGGTCCCGTTATGGCGCATCTCGGGCACTGAGCGGTATCTTCGATCTCATTACTCTACTCATATTGGGCCGCTACACGCACAAGCCGCTCCATTTCTTCGGCCTCATCGGCCTCGCGTGTGGTTTGGCCGGGACTGCTATCATAGTATACCTGGCCGGCGGGTGGCTCTTAGGCCATTGGATACAAAACCGTCCGCTTTTCGTGGTGGGCATATTTCTTCTTCTTTCCGGCCTCCAGTTCATCTTTTTTGGGTTAATGGCCGAGCTGTTTATTTTCTTGAGTGCACGACGGGAAGACTGCAGCGTGGTGGAAGTTATCTCTCACGAAACAGCCGTCGTTCAAACCAGCACCGCTACGCTCGGAACAAAAACTGAGAAACACATAGACGGCTGACGTAAATGCGTTGTGTACTGGTAGGACCATCGGCCCCCCTACGGGGAGGATTAGCCATTGACAATGATGCACGCGCCCGCGCGCTCAGAGATGCTGGGCATGAGGCAATCACAGTAGGATTTTCTCGTCTGTACCCGACCCTGTTTTTCCCGGGGAAAAGCCAGCACGTCAACGACGCGGAGCAAACGGATCTGCTAGGCCTCCCCGGAATTGACAGTATAAACCCTCTGAGTTGGCTCCGAACGGCATATTCCATTATCGAAAGAAGACCCGACGTCGTCACGTTTCAGTGGTGGCATCCATTTTTCTGTCCATGCTATGTAACCATCCTCCATCTGCTGAAAAAGCACCTCGCAAACTGTGCCCGCATTCTCATTTCTCATCATGCACGACCTCATGAGTCCATCATAGGACAGGACACAGCGGTGCGGACAATCGCTACGCGTTGCACGGACATCGTAGCGTACTCAGAATCCGATGCCGACGTCATACGTTTTCTGGCACCAGACAGGAATATTCACATCCAAGACTATCCATTGCTTCAAGACCTACCGCCTAAACTCGTCAAGAAAGACGCGCAACAGAGCCTAAAATTAAAGGGGCGGGTACTACTCTTTTTCGGCTACGTTCGGCCGTACAAGGGCTTGCATATGCTTCTTGAAGCGCTAGCGCTTGTTTCACGAAGTCTGGATCTTTCGTTACTTGTTGCTGGGGAATTCTATATGGATGAGGGCGCCACGCATCGCCTGATAGACCAGCTTGGACTCCGAGACCGTGTCCACATCGTCAATAGATATATAAATCAAAGTGAGTGGGCCAAAATGTTCGGAGCAAGCGATGCCTTGATTCTCCCGTACCTCCGTGCGTCACAGAGCATGACGATACCGCTCGCGTACGGATTCGGCACTCCGGTCATCGCCACGCGCGTTGGCGGCTTTTCGCAAGTGATAGAGCACGGCAAGACCGGAGTATTGGCGGACCCCACGCCCGAGTCCTTGGCACGCGCGATCAAGGAATTCTACACGAACTTTCTCTCAGCTGACAACTCGGAAGCAATTCTCACGAAACGTCAAGAGTTCGGGTGGCAGCCCTTCGTCAATTTGCTAGAAAACACGATATTGCACAATTCAGGCTCGGATCACACGACGACGGACCCGGTGCCATAATGCCCTGTTGCTTTGCCCGAGGCAACCGACTCTTTCGAGGCCAGTTGTGCATTACAAACTAATTCTTCAATACGACGGTACGCGCTACCGGGGCTGGCAGGTACAGCCGAATGGAATGACTATCCAAGAAATTATCGAAGGCGTTTTACATCGCATTTTGGGCGCAAATATTCGACTTAAGGTCGCAGGCCGGACCGATGCCGGGGTTCATGCCACCGGTCAAGTTGCCACTTTCCGTTCTTCCCGGGCTATCGCGCCAGGAAACCTACAACACAGTCTGAACGCCCTACTTCCCGACGATATATCGGTCCAATCGATCCAGGAAGTGCCAAACGAATTCGATCCCCGATTTGACGCCCGAAGCCGGAGATACCAATATCGGATTTGGAATTCTCCACACCGTTCGGCAATACACGCACGATATTCATGGCACATCACATACCTCCTTGACCTACCAGCGATGAAGAGCGCCGCAACTCTTCTGATTGGACATCACGATTTTTCCTCTTTTCAGGGCGCTGACAACATACCGCGGACACCCTGGAGAACGGTTATGCGGAGTTCCCTGGTGCATCAGGATGGGTTCCTCTTCTATGATGTCCAGGCGCAATCATTCGTGAGGCACATGGTTCGTAATATTGTTGGAACACTCGTGGACGTCGGCAGGGGGGCGCTGACCGTGAGACAGTTCAAGACGATCCTTGAGGCACGAAAACGCAGCGAAGCAGGATTGAAAGCCCCGCCTCAGGGGTTATTTTTACTGGAAGTACTATACTAGGTTCCCAAAACTATGAAACTTCTCACAGAAATCAAGAGCGCGCTTAGTGGGTATGGTCTCAATTTAGTCGGTTCGGCTGGAGCGTCCGCGTACAACCATCTTGTGGATAGACGCTTTCGTCTATCCACACTATACCCGCGCGTTCAGTCCTACATCGTTATTGGATCTGGAGGACAAACATTTTGGCACAAATACAAGGAACAGTACGCAACAAGAACTGAGGGAATAACGAAGACCAAACATCCTTTAGATCAGTACACGAAAAGGCTAATCGAATCGATTCTTTCGCCATTACTAAACCGTTTAGATTTTCGTTACCACTTCGTTTTCCCGTTTGAGTTTTTCACTGGCTTGCCACTTTCGTTTACCCATCTGGCGAATGCCGCGAACCTGTCAGCGCCCAGCAATCTGGGCATACAGATTCATCAGGAATATGGGCCTTGGATCGCCTTTCGCTGCGCGATTCTATTAGAGACCCAGCTCCCGCTACGCACTGTTTCCGACCCACCCAGGTTCAGCCCTTGCCAGAACTGTCCGGATCGACCTTGTATCGTAGCGTGCCCGGCGAAGGCTATCAGTGCACCTGATGGTCAAAACTACAATAAATGTAGTGAACACCGCCTAGGCACCCTGACGAACTGTCTAGAACGCTGCGACGCACGTTACGCGTGCATTTATGGTCAAGAACACCGCTACACTACAGACC
>CAZSWX010000063.1:0-8485 GCA_964610865.1 uncultured Enterobacteriaceae bacterium | reverse complement strand
TAATGGCAGGCCCAGACAAAGCAGGAGAACATGATTATTTCGACCCAGGACACATTGCACCCCTGGTCGCCTGGCTAGCTAGCGAGGACGCCGCTAACGTCCACGGTGAGATTTTTCGTGTAGGTGGCGGGTGCGTCTGGCTTATGCAAGGGTGGCACTCCGTAGGTACTGTCAAAAAAAAAGGCACCTGGGACGCTGCGGAATTGGGAAACCAGCTAAAAGTAGAGCTTGCCAAAGGGCTTACATCGAAGGAAGACTTAGGAGCAGTCTTCAAATCTCTAAAAGAATAGACACACAATCCACCTGCGCTGTATTTAACGGCCGTAGCCAGGCCATGGCGTTGCTTCTTGTTTGACTCAACTATCCCTAAGCCAAGCAGGCGAACGACAAACCGCCATATTAACTTGTCTCTGATGTTCAATGTACTTATAGTTTGCCACGCCAACACGAGTCGGAGCGTGATGGCCCACCTACTGTTAGAGAAAATGCTAGCGGAGAAGGGGGAAACCGAAATAAAGGTGTATTCCGGGGGTATCGCTATTTACGCGCGAGACGGAATGATAGCGTCGCTTGACGCTCATTTTATGCTGCAGGAACAGGACATACACATAGAACGCGAAAAATTTGTTTCTACGGATCTTAAGAAGCACCGGGACCTCATCAGCAATGCAGATCTCATACTGACTATGACAGGCGAACAGAAGGCGATGTTAGAGGCCTTTCGCGAAGCTGCCGATAAGCCCACGTATACGTTAAAAGAGTTTTGCGGAGAGGAAGGCGACATAGAGGATCCTGCCATGCAGGGGGAGGAAGCTTTTCGCGCACGCATGGTAGAGATCAAACATTGCCTGGAGCAATCATTGGAAACCCTAATAGTCCGGTCGGGACAAGTCCAATGACCAACAAGAGAGCCTTTTCCAATCCCAGCAATGACGTAATTCGAAAAATTCTCGCGAGGCGAAGGAACATTGCCGTCGTTGGCTGCTCACCGGATCCCCGCCGAGATAGTAATCAAATAGCGCAGTTACTTAAATTGAAAGGGCATCGAATTTTTCCCGTCAACCCGCTTTGCCACCAAGTACTGGAGACCACCTGCTACCCTTGCCTGCAAGATATCCCCGAACAAATCCACATGGTTAATGTTTTTCGCCGCCCGCACTTTGTCCCACAAATCGCGGAGGAAGCTATAGGGATACAAGCGTCGGTACTATGGCTTCAGCTTGGTGTCGTAGACGAAGCAGCCGCGTTAAGAGCCGAGGCTGCTGGTCTTTGCGTTGTAATGGACAGGTGCCCAGCAATCGAGTACAAGCGTTTGTTTTAGGATCGAACCATGGCCAAATCATCTGCAGGCAACTTAGGAGGATGGAAGAGACTCGCTAGCGAACTGGTGTATTCATGTCGAATATTCTCGCTGAAAAAAAACCTCTCACGCTCACCCCGTACCCAGAGGTCTCACGACTTTTTTGTGTTGGAAAGTGGTGATTGGGTCAATATTATTCCTGTCACTCCTGCTGGTGATATAGTTTTGATTCGGCAGTACCGGCATGGTTTGGAGACCCTGACTCTAGAAATTCCGGGCGGTATGGTCGACGATGAAGATACAACTCCGGCTCACGCCGCTCGTCGGGAAATGCAAGAGGAGACTGGTTACGACTCCGATGAGATCATTCCCCTAGGCTCTATCCATCCCAATCCAGCAATTCAAAACAATCGTTGTCACAGTTTTCTTGCTCCCCAAGTCAAAAAAATTTTTGAGCCAAGCTTCGACTCTACAGAGGAGACAGAAGTATTGCTTGTTCCCGCAGACAATTTACGAACCCTTGTCGGCTCCGGACAAATTACTCACGCCCTCGTTGTAGTGGCTTTCTATTGGTACGAACGATTTTTACAAGGGCAGCTCGAATCTTAGATAAAATATATCTCACGGCGGGGCCTTAAAAAGGTCTGGATCGCATAGAAAGTGTAAGAAATTCCCCTAACCTTCTCTCTAATATTGGCAACAAACCAGGAAGGTAGCCTCTAGCCGGATAAAACATGAGGCCCAGTTTCAGACGAGACGACCAAGCCCTCCGGTACCATAAGTGTCAGGGAATTCGTTCGATTTAGTGGGTGCTATTTATCTGACCTCAGCTGCTCTCTTACCAAACGACCCATTTCCTTACAGCCCACGAGACGGCAATCTGGCTGGGCAATATCTGCCGTGCGATAACCGCTGGCAAGTACATTATCCACAGCATCCTCTATACAGGCTGCCGCGTTCTCCTTCGCAAAGGAAAGCCGCAACATTAATGCACAAGATAAGATCATTGCAAGCGGATTGGCTTTGTCTTGTCCCGCAATATCTGGAGCCGTCCCGTGGATCGGCTCGAACAAGCCGCGCTCGCCATCTCCAAGAGACGCAGAGGGAAGAAGGCCCATGGAACCAGCCAGCATCGACGCCTCATCCGTAAGAATATCTCCAAACATATTCTCCGCTGCTATAACGTCAAAATCCGCAGGCCTACGTATTAAATGCATAGCCATCGCATCAACCAAGACATCTTCATACTCAATGTCGGGGTAGTCACTAGCTACCTCATGTGCTACTTCGCGCCACATCCGTGATGAAGCCATAATATTTGCCTTGTCCACAGATGTGACTTTCTTGCGGCGGGTGCGCGCTAGTTCGAAGGATGATTTCATTAATCTTCTAACCTCTTCCTCCGTGTAAAAAATCGTATCCACCGCCTCACGACCAGATGCCCCGTTTCTCCTTTCACTCGGTTGTCCGTAATAGACACCACCGGTCAATTCTCGGACTACCATCAAGTCTACACCGTCTAGTACTTCGGGTTTTAACGTTGAAGCGTGCACTAGATGCCGGTTAACTTGTACCGGCCTCAGGTTAGCGAAAAGTCCTAACTCCTTACGCAACCCCAGTATGGCCTGTTCAGGCCGAACTGTAGATTTGGGATCATCCCATTTCGGGCCGCCGACAGCACCGAGTAATACGGCGTCACTCTCTTTAGCTATCTTCAGGGCCGTATCCGTCAGTGCGTTCCCATGCTCGTCAATGGAGCATCCACCAGCTAAGGCAGATTCGAAAGAAAAATCCATACTGAACCGAACCCCGACCTCCTTGAGAACCTCCGTAGCCTCGGCCATCACCTCGGACCCTATACCGTCGCCCGAGAATACTGCAATCTTCTGCACCATTACTGACTCCTTTGACACGTTTGTCCCATGATAGGCGTTTTATTTATAAAACACGGTCGGTAAATTGTAGAGAGGGCGGCCGGCCGGTTGGGTCAGGGCCCAACCATATGCCTCCGCGAACGGTCCCCGTAGCGATCAATTTGAGCAAATTTATTGAGCGCATTTGTAAATGCGAGCGCGCTTGCCATAATGATATCCGTATGGGCACCTTGACCATTAACCGACGCTTCACCCTTCTTGAACAGGCACGACACCTCACCTTGGGCGTCCGTGCCTCCCGTTATAGCTTTCACGGAATAGCGTTCTAGCGTCAGTTGAAGTTGGGCTATACGTGCTATCGCCTTGTAACATGCATCAACCATCCCGTCGCCAGAAGCGTTTTCCATACGCTCTTCCCCGTTCACCCTCATCTTTACCGTCGCGTGCGGTACCGCCATACTGGAAGAAGTTACGTTCAAGTACAATAACTCATACTTATCCGGTGTCCGCGCGGTCTCCTCGGTTACGATCGCGATAAGATCCTCGTCGTACACACATTTCTTTTTGTCGGCGAGCGCCTTAAAACTGGAAAATGCTTTATTCATATCTGTTCCAGAGTAATCGATACCCAAGAACTTAAGTCGATCAACGAAAGCATGCCTCCCCGAATGTTTTCCTAAAACAAGTCTATTGCTGTCGAGACCTATTGTCTGTGGTCGCATGATTTCGTACGTCAATTTATTTTTCAACACACCGTCTTGATGAATTCCCGCTTCGTGGGCAAAGGCATTGTCCCCGACCACTGGTTTATTGCTGGGAACAGCTAGACCCGTGATTTGAGAAAGCAACTGGCTCGATGGGTAAATTTGCTCACTTACAACGTGCGTCTGTACGTTCGAGAAAACATCCTCTCGCGTCCGAAGAGCCATCACAACCTCCTCCATTGAAGTGTTGCCCGCCCGTTCTCCAATTCCATTGATCGTACATTCCACCTGACGTGCCCCATTTTCGATCGCCGCGAGTGAGTTAGCCACGGCAAGCCCAAGGTCATTGTGGCAATGAGCACTCCATATGCCATCTTCTCCCCCCTCGACGTCTTCTCTTAGTTTCCGAAATAGCTCACCGTACTGATGAGGAATCGCATATCCAACGGTGTCTGGTACGTTAACGGTTACTGCACCAGCCGCAATGACTTCGCCAAATATTTGCACTAAAAAATCGTAATCCGATCGGGACCCATCCTCCGCTGAAAATTCCACATAATCTACGTACTTCTTCGCATATTCTACTGCCCATACCGCTGCGTCCAAGCATTCTTGTTTGCTCATCATAAGCTTATCTTTGAGATGAATGTCAGAGGTAGCAATGAAAATATGTACCCCGGGTTGTTTAGCCTTTTCGACCGCTTGCACGGATCGTCGAATGTCGTCTTCTTTGGTGCGTGAAAGACTCAACACTCTTGGCCCTGAAACCAACTCTGCCACGCGACGCACAGACTCAAAGTCACCTTCAGACGACGCAGCAAAGCCGGCCTCGATCACGTCCACGTTGAGCTTCTCAAGCTGACTAGCCACCATTATTTTTTCTTCGATGTTCATGGTAGCGCCTGGCGACTGTTCCCCGTCTCGCAGTGTTGTATCAAAAATATTTACGACCTCGCGTTCCATAGTGTCCTCCCGCGCTTCACAAGCTTAAAAAACAAAAAGGGCCGCGAGTACGCCCGCAGCCCAAAGAACGCTAGGCCGCGGCAAGGTCCATCCGCGGCTTCCAAGAGTCTGATGCGCCCTACACGCCTCCCTCAGATTACCCGCGACGGGGAACTAAGTAGTAGGCAAGGTAGCCCTCGCAAATTGTTGGTATATAGCAAACCGTTTGTGCACATATCTCTAGCGTTATACCGAACCCTTTTTCTCGTTGTCAATAGAAGGACCCAGCGCTCTTTGAGCGTTGGCCCCTTTTCCTTCTACATCTCGTGGGACAATGCTGACCGGGCCATCGCCTACCACCGGTCTGTTCCTGGCGGCAATCCGCCGCAACAGCCGAAGACACGACCCAATAGGTCCAGAGAAAGAATAGGCTGTAGCCAGAAAGAACAACATAATATGCGGCCTTGCTATAGTAAGTTGCAACAACACTATCGCCGCTATTAGTAGCCCGAATGGTTGGCGATCGCGAATTTTTAAATCCTTGAAACTTGCGTAACGAAACGTACTGATCATTAGCCCGGCAAGAAGGTAAATAAGCAGAAGCAGCGTCACATGTTTGCTGGTGGCCACCGCGCCCCCTAGGTAATAATACATTATTGTCGTGGTCGCTATGACAGCCGCCGCCGCGGGGATAGGCAATCCGACAAAGCTCTGTTTATCAACGACGCCAATTTGAACGTTGAAACGAGCGAGCCGCAACGCTCCGCACACGACGTACGAAGCTGCCGCTAACCAACCCCAAGCCTGCCAAGGGTCAAGTGCCCAGCGATAGACCAACAACCCCGGAGCAACCCCAAATGCTACGAGATCCGACAACGAATCATACTCGGCTCCAAATCGGCTTGACGTCTTCGTCATCCGTGCGATGCGGCCGTCTAGGGCATCGAAGATTAACGCTACCAAAATCGCGATAGCCGCGATTCGATATTCGCCTTCGATTGTTGCTACAGCAGAATAGAATCCGCACATAAGCCCCGCGGTCGTAAAAAGATTCGGCAGCAGATATACGCCTTTTCGGAGAGGAGGTTTCATCCTCTTCCTAATAGGTACTCCCCCGAGTTTTCTGCTTTTTTTTTCAATCATCAAAAACTCTTCATTCCACGTTTTGACCGGCGGGGTATTCACCTAACACCGTTTCTCCAGCTATTACGCGCTGTCCTACGTGAACTTTGAGATTTGCTCCGACAGGAAAGTAAATGTCTACCCGTGAACCCAACATTATCATACCATACCTTTCCCCCTGCACTACTTGATCTCCAACTTCAGCGCGGCACACAATACGCCGGGCCAACATCCCAGCAATCTGCACCAATACCACCTCGCGACCGGCAGAATCCGTAACCTTCAAGATGTTTTGTTCGTTCACGTCGGCAGCATCTTTAGAAAAGGCGGGGAGGTATTTCCCGGGCACATAATCAATATTCATGACTTCGCCAGATATAGGGACACGGTTGACATGCACATTCAAGGGAGAAAGAAAAATTCCCACTCGTGTGAATCCACGTCCAGATACAACCTGAGAGCGCGTTGACTCCTCAACGTTTACGACGCGGCCGTCAGCAGGAGAAATTATATATTTTGGATCGGATGGAATATTTCGGTCTGGATCGCGGAAGAAAAATGCAGCAAATAGCGCCAACATCAGAGTAATGCCGCTCAGGATCGAGGCGTCTAGAATACCGAGGAAAAGGGACGCTATACCTAAACTTATGATCCAAATGTAACCTTCGTGCGCAAAGTGCATTTTTCAAAAAATGACAAATGCCAAAGACAACGCCTTTGGCATTTCGCCCTGTTCCGTTTCTCAATTAATTCTTCGCCTTATCTACCAATCGGTCCTGTTGAAGCCACGGCATCATATTACGAAGATTTTCGCCGACGACCTCCGCCCCGTGAGCAGCTCCTTCTTTACGAAGGCCATTAAACCTAGACATACCCGATCTATATTCATTGATCCATTCGTCAGCAAAATCTCCAGATTGTATATCGGCAAGAATTTTCTTCATCGCTACCCGAGTTTCATCGCCAATCACACGCTTACCCCGCGTCATATCGCCAAACTCTGCTGTATTGCTGATCGAATAACGCATATTCGTAATACCGCCTTCATAGATCAGATCCACTATCAGTTTCATCTCGTGCAGACATTCAAAATAGGCCATTTCTGGCGCATAACCAGCATCAACTAATGTTTCGAAACCCGCGCGCATTAATTCCGTTACACCTCCGCATAGGACGGTCTGTTCGCCGAACAAGTCTGTCTCAGTCTCCTCTTTGAAGGAGGTCTCCAAAATTGCGGCTCTCCCGCCCCCAATAGCCGATGCGTACGCCATTGAAATATCTTTCGTGTCTCCGGTCGGATCCTGCGCGATAGCAATGAGGCACGGGACTCCCCGGCCTTTCTCAAATTCACTCCGCACCAAATGGCCGGGACCCTTCGGCGCCACCATAAAAACATTAATGTCTTCCGGCGGGACGATTTTCTTAAAATGAATATTAAAGCCATGCGCGCATGCCAAATACTTACCAGCGAGCAAACCCGATTTTATCTCTGATTCGTACATTTCACTTGCGATTTCGTCTGGTGTCAGGACCATAATGATATCAGCTTCAGCAGATGCATCTCCAACCTCGCTTACTGGAAATCCCGCCTCCTCGGCCTTCTTCCATGAGCCGCTGTCCTTGCGGAGCCCGATTCGGACATCTAGGCCGCTATCTCGCAAATTGAGTGCATGCGCGTGACCTTGGCTGCCATAGCCTACAATTACAATTTTCTTTTCACTAAGAAGTGGGACATTGGCGTCGTTATCATAGTAAATGTTCATGCTCATGCTACACTCTCTTTCTTCGCTTTAGCTCGCTGCCCCATCGTGGGGTCCGTCACGACCGTAGATAAGGTTTGAAGGCCTCGTTGCACCGCTACTTTACCTGTTCGTACAATTTCCTTAATTCCTAATGGTTTTAGTAAATCTAAAATAGCCGCAATCTTGCCTTCATCGCCGGTGACCTCTATGACAAAGGAGCGAGGTCCGGCGTCGATAACTTTCGCACGAAAGATGCTAATAATACTGAGTATCTCAGCACGAGTCCGGTCATCCGCCGCAACCTTTATGAGGGCCATTTCACGTTCCACGTAGGGATTATCCTGAAAATCACTAACTTTCAGAACACAGATAAGTTTGTTGAGCTGTTTCGTTATCTGCTCAACGATCTGGTGGTCTCCTTCAGTGACAAGGGTAATCCGGGACAGAGAAGGATCGAGTGTCTTGGCTACCGTTAAGCTATCAATGTTGAAGCCGCGGCCGCTAAACAATCCAGCCACCCGCGCGAGAACACCGAACTCGTTTTCGACTAGAATGGAGATTGTGTGGCGCATCGTTTCTGACGTTCCATCCGCGTCTTCTGATAGTAAACCGCACTCAACGGTGTCGCGGTGTCCGTGAGCACGCCCTATGTTCAGTCCACGCGAGGGACCTCGTGTACTAGGCCGCTTGCTGTTTGTAGCGGGCCAAAATCTCCATAATTCTATCTTTGGCAGCTAATTTCTGTTTCTGAATAGTCTTTTCTTCGACTTCTTCGCTCGAACTCAGGAAGTCCTTGTCTCT
>CAZSWX010000062.1:6377-8566 GCA_964610865.1 uncultured Enterobacteriaceae bacterium | reverse complement strand
TTTTTAAACCACCCATTTTTCGAATGTCCTGCTCGTTGCTCATGCCGTGCATGACGCTCCCTGCGCCTAAAAATAGTAGTGCCTTAAAAAACGCATGTGTCATGACATGAAAAATGGCGGCGGTGTAAGCACCAACGCCTAAGCCCAGGAACATATAACCAAGCTGACTAACGGTAGAGTAAGCAAGCACTTTCTTTATATCGGTTTGTACGAGGGCCACGGTGGCGCCTAGAAAAGCTGTCGCCGTGCCTACCGTTGCTATTACTGCCAGGGCGTCGGGTGCCACGGAAAATAAAAAGTGCATTCGGGCCAGCAGGTAGATGCCGGCGGTCACCATGGTAGCCGCGTGAATTAGCGCGCTGACAGGGGTCGGCCCAGCCATCGCATCCGGCAACCAAATATAGAGCGGGATCTGGGCAGATTTTCCTGTTGCCGCCACGAAGAACAAGAGACATATAATAGTGGCAGTAGTTACGTCTAAACTGGGAGTACCGGCTTGGATCTGGTCGAATGACAATGCCCAGATTCCCTGTTCCCCCAAGGACCAGAACAGGAGGAAGAGCCCTAAAAGAAAGCCCGCGTCACCTATTCGATTGACTATGAAGGCTTTTTTCCCGGCGTTGGCATTTTCCTCTACATTGTACCAAAACCCGATCAACAAATAGGAACAAAGACCGACACCTTCCCAACCTATAAACAGAAGAAGCAAATTGTCGCCGAGTACGAGGAGAAGCATCGCCGTAGTGAAGAGATTTAAATATGCAAAGTAGCGTCCAATATCCTTATCGCTTGCCATGTAGCCAACCGAGTAAACATGAATGAGAAAACCGACCCCTGTGATAATAAGGGTCATCGTCGCCGAGAGGGCATCAAAGCGCAGAGCCAGGTCTACCTGTAATGAGCCAGAATATATCCAAGGGTAGAGAACGTCTAATAATGCGCCATGATCAGGTAGTTGGAGAAATGCGCCAAACGCAAAACAAAACGAGAGCAAGATCATGCACGGAGAAAAGAAGCTCGAGATTCTCCGATTTAACCGCGGGGCCAAAAATATATTGAATAGAACCCCAAGGAAAGGAAATAGGACCACGTACCTAATATAGGAGACAGTTGAGATAGTAGCTTGTAGCGCGAGCGGGTCTTGCATAAATAATAGCCAGTCAGGACTGATCAAGTCGTCACCAATAATTTACCATGCATTCTATAAACGGCCGACTCGCTCAACCCTTCATTAGGTTGAAATCGTCCACATTTAGCGTTTCTTTCCCTCTGTATATTAAAAGGATGATCGCCAAGCCCACAGCAACTTCCGCAGCTGCGACTGACATTACGAAAAAAACGGCAATCTGGCCGTCCATGTCGCCATAGTGTTGGGCCAAGGCGACGAAAGATAAGTTAACAGCGTTCAACATTAATTCTATAGCCATAAAGATAATGATCAAATTACGGCGAAGGAGCACTCCTGTTACGCCTATGGCAAACAAGATAGCGCTAAGGATCAGGTGATAGGTAATAGGTACCATAGTGTTCCGCCGTCTTTTATCGTTTTGCCAGGACCACTGCCCCCACCACGGCGACTAGCAGTAATATCCCCGTCAGCTCAAACGGTAACAAGTATGTCGTGAACAATTCTCTTCCTAAAGCCTCTACCGTACCAAAATCATCCGGCAAATCATTGTTAGTTTCTGGGTTCGAGCCCGATGGCGAGCGACTAAGTAATAAACCGAACTCAGCTACCAGTATGAGACCTCCGACTACGCCTATCCGGCCCAAGCCTTTGCGCATACCATCGCCCGCCGTCGTTTGAAGGTTCAGCAACATTATAACAAAGAGAAAAAGGACCATAATGGCGCCGGCATATACAATGATCTGTAAGGCTGCCACCATGTGCGCATTCAAAAACAGGAAGTATATGGCCAACAGAAAAAGAGTCAGTACGAGAAATAGGGCACTGTATACGGGACTCGGATGCGCAATCACCATGATAGAAATAAATATCAAGGGTACACCCAATGCTAGAAATGTGACGATATCCATAGGGGCTACTCAAGAAGCAAGATTGCTAGCGCTGTGACCATAACGTTGGCTAAGGATAAGGGAAGAAGGATTTTCCAACCGAGCGTCATCAGTTGGTCGTAGCGGAATCTAGGTAAGGTCCAGCGAATCATAATTTGAAGCCAACAGAAGAA
>CAZSWX010000062.1:0-6277 GCA_964610865.1 uncultured Enterobacteriaceae bacterium | reverse complement strand
CGTAGCGGAATCTAGGTAAGGTCCAGCGAATCATAATTTGAAGCCAACAGAAGAACAGTACCTTCCCTGTAAATGACCCTACTTGTAGCAGGGTCACCATCAGGCTAGGCAGCGAAACGAAGCCGCCCCACGGAAAATGGAAACCATCTCGCAACAGAAATGGTACCTGCCAACCACCGAAAAAAAGCGTGGTAATTAGGCCCGCGACGATGATTGCCTCCACGAAGTCCCCGAGCATAAACATTGCTTGCTTTGCTCCGGAGTATTCTGTGAAATAGCCTGAAATCAACTCTGACTCGGCTTCGGGCAAATCAAATGGGATCCTTTTGCTTTCCGCTATGCCGGCAGTTAACAGGATAATGAATGCCACCGGTTGGTAGATTATACCCCAGGCTGGAATCCAATCGGCAATCAAACCACCTTGCGCCCGAGTTATCTCTTGTAGGTCTAAAGAACCGAATGTAAGAACTACCCCGATGAGTGCTAGTCCTAGGGGTATTTCGTATGAAATCATTTGAGCCGAACCCCGGATCCCGCCCAGTAAGGCCCATCGATTGTTGGATGCCCAGCCTCCCAGGACTACCCCGTAAACGCTCAATGACACCATGGCAAGAACGTAAAGAATTCCTATGTTTAACTGCGCTGCCTGGAGTGTTATTTCCCTTTCGCCTACGACAAGGACATCACCGAAAGGAATGACGATAAAGGTAATCAGCAACGGAAGGAGCCCAACCACTGGCGCGAGAGTGTGCAGTGTTTTATCTGCTCCGGGAGGAACAAAATCTTCCTTTGTGAAGAGTTTTATAGGATCCGCCACTAACGTATTAACTATGCCTAAGTTAAAGGGTAGTTTCCCAAATATGGCGGCCCTATTAGCACCGATACGATCTTGCAGAACGGCACTCGCCTTTCGCTCGACCCAGAGCAACAATCCGCCGAGGTTGAGAACCATCAAGATGACGAGAACAGTCAGGCTGAATGTGATAATGAAGTCAGACATGCTCGATTTGCGGTACGCGAAAGCTATTCAACTACAGCTATTT
This sequence comes from uncultured Enterobacteriaceae bacterium, assembly GCA_964610865.1. Lineage (GTDB taxonomy): Bacteria > Desulfobacterota > Binatia > Bin18 > Bin18 > Bin18. Next base: position 5,234 of record CAZSWX010000062.1, on the reverse strand, counting down.
GGATAGATCATCCATCAGGGTTAGGGCGCTCTGCGGCGTTTGATTTTCGTAATAGTCGTCATTGACCTGTACGACCGGAGCAGTACCACAGGATCCTAGACACTCTACCTCACTGAGCGAAAACTGCTTGTCGGGGGTAGTTTCACCTACTTTTACTCCTAGTTTGGTTTCCAAGCTTCGAACTATTGTGTTCGCTCCAACCAGCGTACATGACAGGTTTGTGCAGACCTGTACATGGCATCGGCCCATGGGTTCTTTGTAAAACATGGTGTAGAACGTGGCGACGCCTCCCACGTAGGCAGGTGACAGCTCGAGCAAGTCTCCGACGTACTCCATTACTGCGGGACTCAGGAATCCAAACTCCCTCTGGGCCATCCACAGAGTGGGAAGGATTGCGGCTTGCTTGGTTGGATACCGCGTCAAGACCGCCTGGAATTCTTTTTCGGCTGTCGACGAAAATTGGACAGACATAGACTATGCTCGATTCCGTGCCCGCTTATCTGTGGAGGTGCGCATAACGCTCAGTAACCCGGCGTTTATTGTTTTGGCGGGTCGAGACCCTTTCTTCCTTAGGTCATCTGGCTTTACCTGTCGCATTCGCCACCTATCATGTTTAACATCCCGAAAGTGGTTATTATATCGGAAATAAAACATCCCTTTAACATTTCGCCCAGTGCCGCCATGCCAAAAAAACATGGAGGTCGAACCCTGACCCGATATGGACGTCCGCTCCCATCGCTTACGAGGTAGAAGCCGAGTTCCCCGTTTGCCCCTTCGACACTATGAAAAGCTTCCCCCGGTGGTATTTTAACGCCTTCTATCACCAACTTGAAGTGGTTCATTAGGCCTTCGATGTTGCCGTACACCTGTTTCTTTTCTGGCAGTGAAATAGCTGGGTCGTCTATTCGGATAGGCCCTGCGGGAATCCCATTTAGAGCCTGTTCAATTATGCTCATGCTTTGCCGAAGTTCCTCGAATCGCACAGAGAAACGATCGTAATTGTCGCCCTGAGTACCGGTTGGTATGTCGAACTCGAACCGGTCGTAGCCCGAGTAGGGGTGTGCACGGCGAACGTCGTAAGCTACCCCGGTTGCACGAAGAAGCGGTCCAGTGAGACTATATGAGATAGCATCCTCCCTAGAAAGGACTCCGACACCGGACATCCTGTCGATGAAAATCCTATTCTTAGATAGGAGCTTGTCGCAATCACTCAGAACGCGGCGCATATCTTTGAAAGCTGTACGAACGGAGCGGGCAAAGTCATTAGGCAAATCCTGCGTGACTCCGCCTACCCGTGCATAGCTAACAGTGAGCCTGGCACCGGTCACTGCAGATACTAGATCATAGAGCGTTTCCCTGGACTCCATAAGATAAAAACCGACCGAAATAGCGCCGGCTTCCGTTGCGGCCATCCCGAGACAAGTTAGGTGATCAGTTATACGTGATATTTCGCTCATTATGACGCGAATGTATTGGCAGCGTTCGGGTACCTCCACACCAAGCATGCGTTCCGCCGTAAGCGCAAATGCCACGTTGTTTATTAAGGGTGACGCGTAGTTCAGACGATCGGTATACGGTACACAGTGGTTCCAGGTGCGTTGCTCACACATTTTCTCGAATCCACGGTGTAGGTATCCTATTTCTACGTCACAGTTGAGTATTTTTTCACCGTCTAGCTTGAGATTGAACTTGATGGTTCCGTGAGTTGCGGGGTGGGAAGGGCCCATCTGCAGTTCCATTATTTCAGAGGTAGGGTCGTGCTCTACCGCTTCGTGGGTCGCCGCGTTAACCATCTTTTTCTTTCTCCGTCCATGGATTCAATATAGGATCTCTTTCTTCAACCAGCGGCTGGCGTTTGTTTACGGGATAGTCTTTGCGGAGAGGGTGACCAACGAATTCTTCATACATCAGAATGCGTCTCAGATCAGGATGGTCGTCAAATTTTATACCAAACATGTCCCAGACTTCTCGTTCCAACCAATTTGCCGATTTCCAGACTGAGGAGGCAGATGGTGCACAGAGATCATCGTTAGGAAGAGGGACTTTGACACGTAGACGATGGTTGTGCCTGAGGGATTGAAGTTGGTAGATCAACTCGAACCTGTGGTCTTTTCCAAGAAAATCTACAGCGGTGATATCGATAAGAAGGTCGAAGGCGAACTCTGGGAGCTGCTTGAGCTCTCGGAAGATGTCAACTACCTCGGTACGGTTTATTACTATTGTATCATTCCCGTGAGTGGAATAGCTGGCTTCAATCCTTCCAGAAAACCTCTCTTTGACGAGTGCAACGATTTCCGTCTCTACCATGTGCCGTCCAATGCTGGCTACGTTGACTCGAGCCCGCCCTTCCTTATCTCGTAAATCAGACCGATAGTCAGAACCAGAACAAACACAGCCATCGATACGAACCCAAACATCCCTAACTGTCGAAAAACTATGGCCCACGGGTACAAGAAAACGACCTCGACGTCAAAGACAATAAATAGTATAGCTGCCAGGTAGAATTTAACGGAGAAGCGTCCCCACGCCGAGCCGGTGGCAGGGTTGCCGCATTCAAAGGGATCTCCTTTCACCTGGGAGAGCTTTTTGACCCCTAAGATCGTGCTCGCGAAGGTCATACCCAGAGCGACCATACCGGCGATAATTATCGCTACTAGAACTGGTATGTATTGATCCATATGCTTGTATAGCTTCCAGTCGGACAGGACAACGTTCTTTCTGAATCTAATCCACAGTTCGTCCGCATCCGCGGCACCGTATTCTCGACAGGATACAGGCGCGTGAAGAAGTGTCAACGACCCTAACACCGGGGACGTTGATACCGTCCCCCTTCCTTGCAGCAGGCCTATGGAGGTGGTAAACGTCTTCACGCAGGCGACTTTATGGAGTGGCTAGTCTTTTGGGAGAGGTGCCAGAGTCAGGCCGATCGGGCACGATTGGAAATCGTGTGTACTTCACTGTACCGAGGGTTCGAATCCCTCCCTCTCCGTCAGTGGTGATAGCTAGGTCCTGCGCAAGGGAGGCCGGGAAATCCGTCAGGTCCGGAAGGAAGCAGCGGTACCGGATCACTCGCTGTGCCGCAGGGTAGCCTAGCTATCACCAGTGACAGAAAAGCGGTGCAATTCGCAACTGAAAACGAGGCATTTGCTTTCGTATGAGCTATCTAGTCCTTGCGCGGAAATGGCGACCTCAGACATTCGATGATGTAGTCGGGCAGGAACATGTTACGCGCACATTGAAGAATGCCATTACAGCCAATAGGTTGGCACACGCATTCATTTTCAATGGCCCGCGTGGCGTGGGTAAGACGACAATGGCGAGAATTCTAGCCAAGGCATTGAATTGTCAGGATGGCCCGACCCCTGCCCCTTGTAATATCTGTAGCCAGTGTAAGCAGATAACGAATGGGAGTTCGATCGATGTTCTTGAGATCGATGGTGCCTCGCATACAGGAGTCGACAACGTTCGAGATTTGACAGATGGGGTGCAATACAGACCGGCTGCGGGGCGTTTTCGTGTAGTGATCATAGACGAGGTCCATATGCTCTCTAATGCGGCCTTTAACGCGTTGCTGAAGACGCTAGAGGAGCCGCCGGAACATGTTAAGTTTATTTTTGCCACAACTGAGGCACACAAAATACTGCAGACCATTTTATCACGTTGTCAGCGCTTTGATTTTAAACACATATCCCTTCTTAGCCTAATTCAGCGACTAAAATATCTTGCGAGGGAGGAGGGCTTTGAGTGTGAAGACGCGGGGCTCTCGCTTTTGGCGCGGGAAGCGCGCGGAAGCCTTCGTGATGCGGAATCTTTGCTCGATCAAGTTGTGGCTTGGGGCGGCAACCATGTCACGGAAAATTCTGTGCGGGATGCCCTTGGTGTTGTAGATCGCCAGACCCTGTTCCGCACAGTTGACGCTGTCTTGACCCGAGATCCAAGTTCCGTTGTCAGCGTCGTGAGTCAATTATACGCGCTTGGTCATGATCCTAGCCGCTTGTATGATGACCTCTTGGAGCATTTTCACTCTCTGATTGTGGCTAAGGTGAGCGAGGACGAGACGGCTTTTGTGGATGTGCCTGAACATGAGGTAAGCGTTATACAAAAACAGAGCCGTTTGCGCTCCAAAGAAGACTTAATGCGCTTCTTTGCGATTTTGTTGGAAACTGAGGAGGTTGTCCGCAGGTCGAAATATACTCAGATGGTGGTAGAGATTGCCCTGGTCAGAATGTCGAACCTGGAGCCGGTCATTCCGATCGACGATGTCCTTGAGAAACTGGAGGCGTTGCAGAGCCGGCTAAAAATCGACAACGAAATACCCTCGTTGGACCGCGGCGGGAAGAGTCAGTCAGTTATAACTGTTCAAGAGCCGACCGTAATAACTGAACCAGCTAGAACCTTATCGCGTGGGCAGGAAACGGTTTCGTCGGAGCGGCCTGGCGCACTTAATACTGCTGGTGAGGGTGATTACATTGGCCCGATGAGCGGTGGGCAAAGCGAACCTCGGCGCACACAGCAACCGGAGCCTTCCCAGCAGAGCGCTGTAGATCAGCTTGAAGAAGGCAAGCAATGGGAGGGGTTCTTAAGAGCGGTCCAAGAGGCGAAGATTTCCCTTTTTTTCGCCCTTAAATCCGGCTCTTTGCTTAGTATTTCGGACGCTCGTATAGTGATAGGCCTTGATAAGGAACCGTATTTAAAGGAATTATCGAGAAGTGAGAATAAAACTATTCTGGAGTCGACGGCTAGCAGCTTTTTCGGGAAGAACTTTGTTGTCGACATTAAGAAAGCAGGCGGAGGGACGGGCGGTGAAGGGCTAAATTCAAAACTCGATGAAAAGCGGACAACGGCAGATAATGACAAGGATATGGCGGTTAAAACGGCGTTGGATGTGTTGGGAGGAAAGATTAGTAAGAGTAGAGCTCCGCGGAGCGGGGGCTCATGAAAACAGGGTCGCAAGAAAAAGTGATTGGTACACGTGGGGGGTTAGGAGATGGCAAATAGTGTAGGGGATATGATGAAGCAGGCTCAGCAAATACAGGCCAGGCTGGCGAAGATACAAGAAGAGGCCGGCAAGAAGACCGTGGAGGCCTCCTCGGGGGGAAATATGGTGACTGTCACTGTGAGTGGACGGCTAGAAATTATTTCTCTGAAAATTGACGACTCTGTAGTTGGCACAAATGACTTGGAGATGTTGCAGGATTTGGTGGTTGCTGCAGTGAACGAAGGAGTAAGGCGCG
>CAZSWX010000061.1:0-8586 GCA_964610865.1 uncultured Enterobacteriaceae bacterium | reverse complement strand
GCCCGCGGAATGGGAGGGAGTCAAAGGTGGGCAGTGGGAGTGTTGGACGTTTGCAGCGGCACTTGCGGCGCAAACGTCTAAGATTCAGATCGGGACTTTGGTTTCAAATACGACGTTCCGGAACCCGGCTTTACTTGCGCGCACCGCGGATAATGTAATCGCCCTGAGTAACGGCCGGCTCATCTTAGGCCTGGGGGCCGGGGATTTCACTACCGAGCATCGCGCCTATGGTTTTAACTTTCAACGTAATGTCAGCGGTTTTGAAGAGGCGCTCCAGATTGTCTTGCCGCTCCTCAAAGGCGAGCGGTTTTCTTATACAGGAGAACAGCACCGGGTTGAGGACGCGGAACTCCTCCCGCGGTCCGAGGCCGGGATGCCACCGATTTTGATTGGTACGTTAAAAGGTAAGCCGCGGATGTCGCGGCTTACAGCGCAATATGCTGACATGTGGAATTGCATGATCGCGTTTAGCGATTGCGCGATCGGGACATTTCTCGGCGCCTGGGAACCGATACGCTTGGCCTGCGAACGACACGGGCGCGATCCACAGACACTCTCGCGAGGGGCAACGGTCGCTGTCAATTTCACAGATGGGCCGTATGAGGTCATTCCCACCGCCGTCCCATTCTCCGGGTCGATCCCGCAAATCGCTGATCGTTTTGCGGAGTACGCGGACCAAGAGGCCGAGCATGTGTCTGTAATTCCTCACCCGTGGAACGAAGAGGGACTCGATAAACTCGCTGAAGTCATGGCATATCTACGTCGGTCGATGTTCTTATCGTCTTTGCCTCACAAATCAGACCGTGTTCGGTTGCGGATAGGTTGCGGTCCGTGCGCCAATTTGCCTTGTTAAGCACACCCGGACTCCCTATGCTACTGACTTCGTTAGGCAGTTCAGGAAATCGCACCCTAGGGGTCGTGAGTTCATTTCTCACCGGTTCCACTTTTCTTTTACGATACTCAACGCTTTCTAGGGAATCCCTTAAGTAACTCTATTTGCGGACAGGCTGCGTCTGTTTTTCGAAACTTGACAATGCCCTCCTCAGTGGCTTGAATGCCGAAAAAGGAGGGCCACCATGACTTCCAATAAGACTGCCCGCTCAATCACCCCACCAACCGAAGAAGAATTACGCACGGCCGCGCAAGCGATATTTCTGGAAGCAGATCGGACAGATTTGGAGTTTTATGCCGCCGCCATGGCAGGCCTAGTCGACCAATTTAACGCGCTGGACGCGATGGACTCACCCGGCATGCCGGTTCGGTATCCGCGCGCTCAGGGATACCGCCCGAGCGGGGATGAAAACCGCTTCGGAGCCTGGCAGTGGAAGTGTCAAGTAAAGGGCGCTGCGGCGGGTAAGCTAGCTGGTAAACGCATCGTCATCAAGGATAATATCGGCGTCGCGGGCATGCCAATGTTGAATGGTTCAGCGCTTTACGAAGGTTATGTCGCAGACGAAGACGCGACGATTGTCACGCGTATACTCGATGCCGGCGGTGAGGTGCTGGGGAAAGCCGTGTGTGAAAATTTCTGCTATTCGGGCGCCAGCCATACCGCCGCCTCTGGTCCGGTACGCAATCCGCGTAATCCCGATTTTATGACCGGCGGATCGTCAAGCGGCTGCGCGGCGCTAATCGTCGCCGGCGAATGCGACATGGCAGTCGGCAGCGACCAGGGCGGTTCAGTGCGGATGCCGAGTTCGTGGTCGGGCTGCGTCGGAATCAAGCCGACGCATGGATTAGTTCCGTACACCGGGGCAGGACCAATCGAACAGAGCATCGATCACCTCGGTCCGATGGCCGCTTCGAGCCTCGACTGCGCGCTACTGCTCGAAGTGATCGCGGGCTACGATGACGGCCGCGATCCGCGCCAGGTGGCCAACCTACAGACCAAACCGTACAGCGAACTCGTAAACGAGGGTATCGATGGGCTACGCGTTGGCATCGTTACCGAAGGATTCGGTGCCCCGGGATCGGAAGCCGACGTCGATGAAGCGGTCGCCTTAGCCGCCCGTAGCCTCACCAAAGCCGGAGCAGTGGTTGAGAATATTTCGATTCCCGCGCACGCTGAAGCCCTGACTGTCATGTTTGCAGGTTCGGTCGACGGCACCTTGTCTACCTGGAGCGATCAGGGGCCGGCTGGCCCGAACCCGGGTGGCTACCACCCGCTCAGCGCAATTCGATTTTTTCAGGAGGCGCGTAAGTCGCGGGCCGCTGACCTGCCGGATATGGCCAAAACCGTGATGTTGTTCGCACATGTAATGCGCGCGCGCTATGGCAACTACTATTCCGCCAAGGCGCAAAATTTGCTGCGTCCAATACGGGCAGCATACGACGAGGCGCTGGAAAATTGCGACCTGCTGATCATGCCCACGACAGTCATGAAAGCGCACCGGATCCCGTCCGCCGATGCAACGCGCGAAGAGGTCATGGGCATGACGCTCGACATGCTTGGCAACACCGCGCCATTTGATGGTACCAACCATCCATCGATGAGCGTACCGGTATCTTTGTCAAACGGCCTCCCTATTGGGATGATGATCACTGGCCGCTTTGGTGAAGACGATGTTGTATTGCGAGCAGGGCACGCGTACGAGTTGTTACGCGGACCGATTTAACTGATAACCTTAGACGGTTTCAGACTCGAAAGAGTTGGTGATAGGACTACGGAGCGGAAGAAAATACTGCCCCTGTCAGGGGGATTGAAGCTGCGCATCTAGTCCGTTGCGATAGCGACCGTCACCTTTCTGTCCCGATGCCATAGCATACAGTTAACAAAAGACACGAAGATGGCGGTGTATTTTTGCCCTAGTGAAGGCTACTTCCCAACACGCTGTGCACGTTTAAGTGACGGCCGAGCGTAGCAGGCATTGAGCCAGACCTGGACGTTTGGGTAGTCCGTGTAATCGAACTTGACGATCCTGAGGATCAACATGACACCGGCCACATTGAGGTCGGCTATGCAGAAAGCATTCCCGACCAGCCACGGATTCTTCGCTAAGGCTGCATCCAACACCTTCAAAGGGCGTTCCAGGGTCTTCTCAGCTGCGTCGACGATGCTCGGATCTCGCTTCTCCTCGGCCACAAAACGCTTCTGCGCTATGATGTCCATCTGTGCGGCTTCAATCTCGGTCATCACCCACACGCTCCACTGCCACGCTAGCGCTTCGCCAGCCGGATCGCGGGGATAAAGATCTCCTCCATACGTCTTGGCCAGGTACAGATTGATTGCCATAGATTCAAACAAGGTAACGGCGCCGTCCCGGAGAGCAGGAATGCGGCCGTTAGGATTCACGGCTAAAAACTCGTTCCTTTGTGCCTCTTCCATTAAATTGACAGGAACATGCTCGTACCCAACCCCAATGTCTTCAATTGCCCACAATGAGCGTATCGCCCGTGAACCAGGCACCCCGTACAATTGTGGTTTTTCCATCTATCTATTCCTTTCCGGTTGTCCTTTCCGCCTGCTCGCCTGACAGCCAGTAACTACGGTTGCGGCTGGGAGCAGCAAACATTTGCCTTCGGCGACGTAATAGGAACACGATTCTCACGCGACCAACGGTAGATTGTCTAAAAGACGTTGAATAGGGGCAAGCGACTTGTCGGAATTTCCTTCTATCTCACAGATCGCAAACTCCAGCCAGGCACGCTCATGCTGGGTGATATGCTGCGCGATCAACCGCCCATCAGCGGGTGCCAGTTTTTCATTTTTTTCAAAATATCGAATATATTTCTCAAGCGCAGGTTTTAGCTTAATCATTGTCTCGGACCAAGACTGAGAAGCGATTTTTGCCGCCCAGGTTTGGCCTTTGCTCTTCTGGATCGGATCCTCTTCCGCCTGTTCTCCGAGGGCTTCGAGTGCCGCTCGGATACGCTCTTTGGTCTCCCGTTCTAGCTGTTCCAAAAAACGCCATTTTTGGCGGTGATCAGCATCCTGAGCCGATTCTGCTAGGGCGCGTCCAAGAGCTTCCCCCAGTACCTCGCCCTGGAAGCACTCATGCAAATACTCCTTAAATGTATCGCTCATCTGACCCTCCCTATTCCTAGAATCATAGCGCCGGTGATTTTCGTATCTTTATCATACCCCGAGAAAACATGTCACGGACTGTGCGTCAAGGAACTCCATCCTCAGTGTCGTGGATTGCCGGACCCTATGTTACTGACTTCGTTCGACAGTTAACGAAAGCGCACTTTACGGGTCGTGTGTTCAATTCTCATCGGCTCGGCTTTTGAACCAGCGTAGGAGTACTCGTGTCCTGCCTCCCTACTTATTGTATCGAGCATAGCCGTAATGTACCACGTTCATGCGGCCTCTAGCACCGGCTGGACTTCGCTGCAAAACAATTCTAGCGTCGACCTGGCTTCATCCATCGTGATGTCACCGGTTGGCGTTTGCAAAACGATGTGGTCAACCATCCCTGCTTCGATAATATGTCCGAATCGGTCAATGATCTTGTTGGGCGTGCCGTGACCTGCTTCGATTGCGGCATCTATGTGCGACATAATCCGCCGCAGAGGTTCTAGCGCGGCGTTAGCGTCCTTCTCGCCAAGGACCTCCGCATCCCAGCGATGGACTGCCTGCGCGCGCCGCATCAGTCCCTGGATGCCACGAGTCACCACCTCGCGCGCGACGGACTCGTCCCGGTCGATGGCAATCACCATTGTTGAGCCGACCGTAGGTTCGTCTTCGGGACCGTCGAGCCGAACCGGATCGTCCCGATGCAAGTGCCATGCCTCAACGTAGATATCGTAGGCCTCTTTCGGGATCGGTCCGGGGAACATCAACTTGAGGCCGAAACGGCCAGCCGTAGCCGGATTGCCTGGATACCAAAACGGGATCCTTTTCTGCAACGGCAGGGTCGCCATCGGCATCGTACGAAAATCGTAATACTTCGACCCTTCCGAACTGACTTCACCCTCGCGCAGGGCCCGGGAGAAAATGCCCAGCACATCCTCGAATCGTTCAGTTGACGTCGGCCAATCGCTACCTAGCCAAAAATGCTCTATCGGCGCGACGCCGCGCCCGACCCCGATCTCCACCCGTCCTCCCGTTAAGTTGTCGAGCATACATAGGTCTTCGATCAACTTCACCGGGTGATGTAACGGAAGCAGCTTGACCATGGGGCCCATGCGAATGGTGCGTGTGATTTGCGATGCTGCGGCAATGATTAGATCCTGGTTAGGCGCCATGCACAAATCGGTGCCATGATGCTCGGCGAGGTAGTATCCGGTAAACCCCGCCTGATCAGCCATGCGTACGAGATCGAGACGGTCTCGAAAAAGCTGTTGCGTGCTGGCACCGGGTATCCCCTCAATGTGATCGAAAATTCCGAATGTCGCTTTGCTCATAGTTGTCTTCGGTCAGATTGTTCAAAATGCCGCTCGCTGTGTTTGTTATGTGACTTTATCCATCACGCACGTAGCATACCTATTGGCGACAATACCATCCTAGTGGTGTTAGGCTTAATGCGCCCGGCACACTATCTTTTCAAGTTGAACTTACCTAGCCCCACGATGTGGGCGAAGAGACGCGTAAGCCTCCGCGTCCGGTTCCTCACCTCCGCACTAAGTAAGAGGCATCTCCGCCTTGACTTTGTCCTGGCATTGTTCCAGGTTGCCCGTGGAAGAGTTCACTATGGCCGCACCGATTACAATCCTCGACCATCCCATCGTCTCAGGACGCTACTTCTTTCCCCGTAAGACGGCCCTGCCCGATCCTTACTGGGTAACAGCAGGCGATGGAATTCGGCTGGCCTGCTCGTACCATTTCGTCAGTAAACAAGCCAACACCCTTATCTATTTCCACGGAAACGGAGAAGTCGTCGCCGATTATCTCCCTCATTTCGCAGATTGGATAATCGGAGCCGGCTACAACCTGTTACTCGCCGAGTATCGTGGTTATGGACAGTCCCAGGGTGAGCCGATTCTCGCTGGCATGTTGGAAGATGTGGTCGCATGCATCCAGGCCTTGCAGACGCCACCGGAAAAGATCGTCCTTTTCGGCCGCTCGCTGGGCTCACTCTACGTGTTGCATGGCGTACATAAATACCCCCGCATCGGCGGGCTTATAATCGAAAGTGGAATCGCGAATCTTGGCGAGCGGTTTTTTGATCGGGTTTCAGCCGAGGAGCTCGGCGTTCCCAAGCAGCAAATAAAAGGAGAGCTGAACAAATACTTCAACTTCGCAGAAAAACTTTCCAGTTTTCACGGAAAGACTCTGATATTACATGCGCGCTTGGACGAGCTAGTGAGCATCCAGAATGCCGAAGACCTTTATAGCGCAGCGTCAGAATTCAAACAGCTTCACGTCTTTAACCAGGGCGGACACAACGATATTTTTTTCCGTAACCGAGCAGAGTACATGCAGCTCGTTGAAACATTTCTCGCGGGCATATGACATGAATCTCGGTAGTAGGACTTAGCACGGGGTAGCTCGTTGCCAAACGTGTTTTTGCAGACTCTTTGAGCCCCTAACGTCCCTTATCGGAACCCTACGAACTTTGTCTCCTCGCTATGCGGCGGGTTCTCCCGGTCTCCATTAACCTACACGCTTCAGCACCAGCACTGGGATCTGTCGGGTGGTCTTCTTCTGGTAGTCGGCAAAGACCGGCATCTGTGCGGCTTGTTGGTCGTAAAGGCGCTGCCGTTCCTCCCCCGCGGTTGCAGCGGCGCGAACTTGAAACGTTTCATCCCCTACTTCAACTGTGGCCTCCGGGTTTGCAAGGAGGTTAAAATACCAGGGCGGGCTAGTCGGAGACCCTGCGTATGAAGCTATTATGACAATGCGATCGCCGTCCTCTGTGTAAACCAACGGCCGCGTAAGCCTGCGTCCAGTCTTAGCACCAGTTGCGGTTAACAATAGCACCTGCATATTTTCGAACTGCCCCCCAACCTTGCCCCCGTTCGCCCGGAATTCCTGTATAACTTTTTCATTGAATTCACTCATTTTCGACATATATCCTCCTGATAAACACTCTTTGTATCGAATGTTGCCCCTCGTGCTAGCAGATACCGCCCTTAATTGCGATCAAGAACGGACGAGCACCGGTGAAGAGTTTCATGCTTCAATCCGTTAACGACGGTCTTGCCAAGGCCACATTTTCAAAATCGATCAATATCTTCTACGGTTCCTGCTTTCCCACTTAAACAACGTGACCGGTTAGGCCTGGGTTTCGTAACCAACGCGCTCATAGACCGTGTCCGGCGTTCCTTTCGACCTTTTTCTGTATTGCTCGCAGCTACCGGTTGATATTCCCCGGCGCAATACCCTGGCCTGAGACAAACCGCGTGCCAACAGCACCGACCCGGGCACGATACCTATCCAGCCCTCCGTACTGACGGACGTTATGTACGCACTCGAATCCGGTACAGTGAGAGCCGAGAAAATGACCAAGCTTCATTTTTCCCAACGCCTCGCTTGTCCAACGCAACGTTTCATCAGACGCTCCGAACAAGTGAAACCCGCCGATCGCAGCTTGGGGAGGTTGATCAGATATCTTCGTCTTTATGTGCTCCAATGTATTGATTAAGCCGGCATGTCCACAACCCGAAACAACTACCGACCCGACCGACGTGACGACAACAAGCGCCTGGCTTTCGTGTATGGTATCGTGCGTTGCTTTTCCATTCATTTGCACGACCGATGCGCTACTTTGCGGGTAATTTTTTTCTGGATGGAGTCTGGGAACGGGACCCGTGACCCATACCTGAGGTGCTATTTCTGTTGCTTCTGAATAAATGATAAAGGTAGACTCCAAGGCCTCCAAAACGGATTTTCGAGCGACCATAGGGTTACGTTCCACATTTTTCGGCCCAGGGCGAGAGTTAAAAATACCCTCAGCAACATGAATACGCGACAAGGCCTTCGGGTTACGCTGTGCGAGCTCTTTTCTCAAGGTCTCGAGTCCGCCGGTGTGGTCAAGGTGATGGTGGCTCAGGATGAGGTCTTCGGCGCGCGAAAGATCGATGCCTAATACTTCGGCATTATATATCACGTTTCTCGGAGACCATCCTGTGTCAAACAAAAAGGCCCGTTCACCTACTTCGATCCAGGCCGCAAAGCTCCACTCCCCTTTGGTCGTAGCCAGCACGTGCTCGTGAGTGTGCAGATCTCCCACGTTCGTTGCCAATATAGTAACAGAGACCTTGGCGCCCCCAGCGTTCTTAGCCAAGGCCGGATTTATGGCAAAACTTGCCCCCAGGACCATCAACAGAAACAGAACGTTTGGACGTCCAAAAACAAATTGCATCGCACCGCCCTCCAGCTACGCTGCACGGAATACCGTTTCCGCAATCACCCATGGCGTAATGGGGTTAGACCATACCAAGCGTGCTCGGCGAAACGGCTAGTAGAAGCCCCAGGCCGATCAAGCCAAGGCCAGTGCCTTTGCCAAAGGCCGCTCCATTGGGAAGCATCTTTTCCAAAAAAATAATTAAAGTTAAGACCCCCATCCACACAAGGTTCATAGTTCCTACCACAAACAAAACGGTCATCAGGCTCCAGCAACAGCCCAGGCAGAACAAGCCGTGCTGCAGCCCCATCCGGAATGCGCCCCAACGTCCCTCTCGCCAGTTGGTAAGCAGAAAACC
>CAZSWX010000060.1:0-8592 GCA_964610865.1 uncultured Enterobacteriaceae bacterium | reverse complement strand
ACTTTGATGTCAGTGACATGACTCGTGTCCTACCAGCAGCGTATGAACTTGTTGAGGAGGGCCTAATGGGAGAAGCTGATTTTCGAGACTTTACGTTCGCGAATCCTGTACGGTTCTGGGGTGAGACAAATCCCGACTTTTTCAAGGGAACGGTCGTCCAAGATGTCGCTTCTCAGGTATTGTCGGCGCAGGCGCCGATCAGGGAGGCTCATGTCGAGGTCGCAAGTCAGTCGATTGGGAACGACGGACAAAAATAGGTTCGACGAGGGCGGCGTGAACGACTTTTCGTGAAGCATTTCCCACTGGGTGGTATAATCGACTACTCAGCTACTACTGCATGAGTGCGGCTATATTGCCGTTGAGGTTCTCAAGAACGTGTTTGACAAGTTCCGCCCTCGCGAGTCCTTTTGTGCGCGCATATGCCGGCGCATCCAGGGTTGCCAACCGTTCTGCTTCTTCTAGTGCTGTGTTTAGAACGGTGTCCGCGGGAGAGAGGCGGTCCAAGAAGCCAACGTCGACGGCCTCTTCAGGGCTATATAACTGTGCTTGAATGACAGACGATGTGAAATGACGTTTTGATAATCTTTCTCTGGCGAACATCAACCCAAACTCGGGCAGGCTCATTCCGATGGCGACTTCGTTCAAGCCGATCTTGAAGTCCCCCTTAGAACCTATGCGTGTATCACTGGCAAGTAGCATGAACGCTCCGGCGGCTATTGAGTGACCGGTACTTGCGGCTACCACTGGCTGCGGATGCAGAAAAAGCTTCAGGAGCATCTTTGCCCCTTCGGTGACTAATTCGAATCCGGCTTTTGGCCCGGATCGGAGTACCGAAAGGTCGAATCCAGCAGAAAATTTACCTGGACGTCCGGTTAACACGACTGCTTTGGCGTCGTCCTTGGCTTTGTCTAACGAAATGTTGATGCCTTCTATCAGGGCGTGGTTGACGGCATTGGCTTTGCCGTCGTCCAGACGAATAATGGCAATGGATTGTTTTACCGTGTAATTGACCGAATTTGCTGACATCAAGGGTGTCCTTTCGAGGGCGTGGTATGCCCGTTATGGAGAAAATGTTTGGTACCGGAGACGAATTATAGTTTCCTTAGAATGCGCTATCGAAACAGAGCGCTGGAGCTTTCCTAATTGCTCATGCCATACTCCGACCTGGTATTCTCCGGCGGGGATTTCGGTGAGGGCAAAATAGCCGGACGCGTTAGTAACGACCGAGTATGGATGATAGCTAACAAAGACATGCGCTTCCATCCATGTGTGAAGGACGTCGCAGCGGATAGTGACTGGCCCCTGTTCCCGGAAGGTATAGAGTTTCGTCGACCAGTGCGGCAGCGCGAAATTAAACAGCGTGCGATTATTGGGACCTCTTGCATGAACATTATGGAGAATGCTGTCACTGTTCCGTAGTTCAAGACGTTGTCCAGCCATGAGAGTCTGAACCGGCGGCACGAACCGGCACTCTCGGTTATCAAGAGAGGCTGGGCGTTCCGTGACTCGCTTTCCAGCCGGGATTTCTAGCAAGTAAACGACGGCATTTTGTAGCCTTCCCTGTGCGTCTACTACGACCGAATCTTTTGTGGTGGTAGTACCACAAATATGTTGATTTTTGTGAACCGGGATTCTAGTCGCAATTACGGATGGACCTTCATAAGAAATGGTTCCGGTAAGCCGTCCGCCATCCGCAACGTGTACCTCTCGGTATTCGTCGCCAGCGGAAAAGGTGTCCGAGACGAAGACTACCAGCCAGAACAACATGCCGACCCCTGCGAGAGTTTGCGATATCACACCGAACTGATGGACGTTTTGCACGATGAGGTCAAGACAAGCCCAACGTATAATAACGTCAAACTAATCGAGAAATACCCCATTCTGCCAATTTCCGTGAAAGCCGTACGGAATCCGATGTGGCAGTTCGACAGTGGCAATAGGTCCGTCCGCAATGTGTTCCGCATCAAGGACGAGTAAATCACTTCTGTTCTCAATTTTGCGGTAAACGAGGACCAGAACGAACCCTTTTCCTTCCTCACATTCAACTGTGCGTGGAACAAAGACAGGCTCAGAGGTGTGTACGTCGGAACCGCACTCGTACACCGTTAGGTTTTCTCTCTGGTGGTCGTAGCGAATGACGGTATTAAAAGACGTGTTCGCGTCGATGCTTGTGGCCTCTATACCGGCGGCGAATCCGTATCGGTATCGCCGGCCAGAATACCGCTCATCCAAGCGAGGAAATTCGATCGTTGTGTCAGTTTTTTGCTCTTTCCTGACTGAACCACAGGATAAGTCCAGAATCCAGCGGCGTAGGCTGGGGGCATTTAGATCGGTTGCGCGATCATTGGTACCGAATAAGGGGAGCCGTGGAAACTCACAAACATCCGCGATGATGGATGAACCTTCAGTGAAACTGTTCATTCCATGAAAAGCGAAACAGGGGTCCGTTTCGAGCCATGTCAAATCCCTACTGGCCCTATCTTTTGACATCACGCCGACTCGTGTACCCAGTTTGGGCTCCCACCGGATCGGCTCATTAGTACTCAGATTTTCCGGGCGAATTGTGGCTGGAAAGGCCATGAATACTACATGCTCCTCGGTGACGAAGAAATCGTGCATCATTGTTGGGACTGGTGTTTCTATGCTCTCGTGGTGCATTATCGTCCCCGTTTTTGATGCGACATAGTATTGAAGATGCGGTGGGAATGGGCTGTAGCCGAAGAAGTGCAATGCTTGCGATTTTGGATCTAATTTTGGGTGGGCGGTCATTGCGCCTGAAAGAACCCCCTCAAAATCGTAGACCCCGATCGTATCTAGTGTTCGTGAATCGATCTCGTGGGGGGGGCCGGCCTCCCAGAGCGCGAGTGTTTTACCAGCGTGGCACAGGATGTTTGTGTTGGCGGCGTTGGGGAAAATGCCGTTCGCGCGTAGATCACCGCCCGATAGATTGTTAAGGCCGCCAAAGAGGGCCTCGCCATGGAGACGTTCTAAATTGAAGCGTGCAGTCCGGACCCAGCGATTGCGGTAACGGGCTTTCCCGCCGGTCAGAGTAATAGCGTGAATCATGCCGTCGCCGTCAAACCAATGGTACCGCCCGCGCGGGGGAAACTGCGGGTTTGGGCCGTTCCTGTACAGAGTACCGTTGAGCTCTCTGGGAAGCTTGCCTGTCATGGCTAGGTGTTGAACTTCCCCTTCCATGGGCCACGGCGCATAGTTGCCACTGAGGAAAGGTTCGTTACCGGGTTCTTTCCCAGTCATTAATTTAGCCTTTCAGACACTTGATAAAGAGTTCTTAAGAGAAACACTGATTGAGGGCACGCTTTCGCCCCTTTATTTCGAAATACCCGCAGGTTACCAGAAGCAAGCGCAGGTGTGAACGAGAGTAGACATGGGCGAAGTCGCATGCCCAGATGCTTTTTTATGAAACTGACGTTGTACTTAGTCCCTTCTTCTCGGAGCCGTGACCGTACAGATCGTACGAGAAAATAAAGAACTCACGATCGTGTGATATCGGGTACGCGTGTCCGCTAGATATTTTTATGTCCCTCTTTGTGGGTGATTGCTTTTAGGACATGAAGATCGAGACCTAGACTTCCCAGATGAAATAGGAAATCGTTTGAATGTTTTAAAAGCGCAGCTGGAGAATTGCCGTGCTATGCAAAGGGCCCGTGTATTTCGAGGGAAGATATGCCAAACACTGACATCTGTTTTCTAAGTGCACACCAAATGACTAGATTGATTCGACGAGGCGACCTCTCCTGTCGAGAATTAATGGATGCGCACCTTAAACGTATTGCTCGAGTGAATCCCCGTGTGAACGCTATCGTCACGCTGCTGGCCGAGCAGGCCCTGGCCGAGGCAAACAAAGCAGATGAAACTCTTGCCAGCAGGGGACAGGTGGGTCCCTTACATGGCTTGCCGATCGCGCACAAGGACTTATTACTGACTGCCGGGGTTCGTACTACTTTGGGCTCCCCTCTATTTCAGGATTTCATCCCGAACGAGAATGCCATTCTCGCCGACCGGGTTCACGCGGCGGGAGCGATAATGGTCGGGAAAACGAACACCCCTGAATTTGGCGCCGGATCCCAAACTTATAACGAAGTTTTTGGGGAAACGTTGAATCCTTATGATGTGTCTAAAACGTGCGGGGGAAGCAGCGGTGGCGCGGCCGTTTCGCTCGCTACGGGCATGGTGCCTCTCGCGGACGGAAGTGATCTTGGCGGGTCGCTGCGAAACCCCGCGAGTTTTTGTAATGTGGTTGGGTTTCGCCCGTCTCCTGGTCGTATCCCGACATGGCCTCATCGAGTCAGTTGGTTCCCCCTCGCCGTTGAAGGACCGATGGCCCGATGCGTTCAGGATGTAGCGCTCCTGCTGAGTGTAATATCCGGACCTGATCCTCGGGTTTCCGCATCTATTGCCGAACCTGGAGACCAGTTTCTTCGTTCGCTAGACCGCGATTTTTCAGGTACACGTGTTGCATGGAGTCCGACCTTAGACGGTCTTCCTGTGGACAGCCGCGTCCTGGACGTCATCCAGCAGCAATTGTCTGTTTTCGATGACCTCGGGTGCGTGGTAGAAGAGGCCACGCCGGATTTGAATGATGCCGATGAGGTCTTTAGGGTTCTGCGGGCATGGTATTTTAATCTGTCCTTAGGGGACCTTTTAGACGATCATCGGCATCAAATGAAGGACACAGTCGTCTGGAATATTGAAGAAGGGCGTAAGCTTACTGGACCGCAGATCGGCGAGGCGGAAAAAAAGCGAACGCTACTGTACCACCGGGCACGCGAGTTTATGGACCGATACGATTTCTTGCTGCTCCCTGTTGCTCAGGTACCACCGTTCGATGTTAAGCAGAGGTATGTGGGCGAGATCAATGGCGTGAAGATGCAAACGTACCTCGATTGGATGCGGTCTTGTTATTATATAAGCACGACAGAATTGCCGGCTATATCCGTCCCCTGTGGGTTTACTCCGGATGGACTCCCTATAGGGCTACAGATCGTTGGTGGACACCACGATGACATGGGCGTCTTACAATTGGCTTATGCATTCGAACAATCCACTGGTATTGGCCTGAGGCACCCCAAACTGTGACGGCGAGGATCTCGCGTTCAGAAGTTTTGATTTCGGACGCGTGGTTGTTGAAGAATCGCTACAACGACTCCCGGCGAATTCTAATAATGAAGGCAATTGTTTTCCTGAATCTCGTTATGAAAGGGCTTTGTGGCGCGGTACGGCAACGTGCTAAAGCCCTTAGAGATCATGTAAAACTCTCTGTGGTGAGTAAGGAGGATAGAAAATGAAATTTGGATTTATGCAAGATTTCCGTAATCCGGATAAGTGGCGGCGCCCGTTCCCGGAACTATACCACTCCTTGTTGGAGCAGACGATAAAGGCCGAGCAACTAGGGTACGACAACGTGTGGTTGACCGAACATCATTTTACAGAAGATGGCTATAATCCGTCGCTTTTGCCTACAGCAGCCGCTCTAGCGACACGAACGAGCACCATCCGTATCGGAACGTTCATTCTGCTTCTTCCCTTCCAGCATCCAATACGCGTAGCAGAAGACTCGACTTGTGTGGACATTTGGTCGAACGGTCGTTTCGATCTGGGCGTTGGGCAGGGCTATTCGTACATGGAGTTCGATGCTCTGTGCATGCCTCGGAACGAACGGTCGGCTCGATTACGTGAAGGTGTCGAACTCATTCAGAAGGCGTGGACGGAGGACAAGGTTTCGTTCGATGGGAAATTTACCCGAGTCAAGGACCTCACGCTCAGTCCTAAGCCGGTGCAGGAAACCATGCCGATGTGGATCGGTGCACGTGCGGAAAAAGCCACGCGTAGTGCAGCACGAATGGGATGCCACCTTATGGCGACGTTGGGTCCCGACCCTGCCCCATGGTATATAGACGAATTGAAGAAAAGCGGCCGTAACCCCGCAGAATTTAACATTGCCCAGCTGCGTCTTGTGTACCTGGCAGAAAGTGAAGATCAGGCGTGGGCGGATTGTCAGGATCATCTGTTCAGCATGATGGAATTCTACGGCCACATACTAGCAGAGGCAAATGATGCTCCAGGAGACAAGGATGTCTGGGCGTATACGAATCCGGACCAACTCCGCCATTCTGCATTTGGAGAAGCAGTAATGATTGGCACGCCGGACCAGGTCGCGCAAAAAATGGAGAAGTTTAATAGCGAGTTCAAATGTACTCACTTCATTATGAGCACTCAGCTGGCTGGAATGGACCCGCGCAAATCGACGCGCTCCCTCGAATTGTTTGCGAAGGAGGTCATGCCGACTTTTCAAACCTAACGACATGATAGAAGAACGTAGGACGATGCCGGTCGAGTGGGGATTAAGGAACAGCACATCGACAGGTACCACGCAATCGATGAAGAAAGTGGAGATATGCCTCAAACAAAGCAGATTCTAGAGGGAGTACGTATTTTGGACTTGACCCAGTGGTTGGCGGGTCCACAGGCGACGAGGCTAATGGTGGACCTTGGCGCAGAAGTCGTGAAGGTTGAGCTGCCGCCCAAGGGTGAACACAGTCGCCATATTCGTATAGTTCCAAAGGACGGTAAAGACGGAGCGACACCTAGTTACTTCATTATGCACAACCGTGGGAAAAAGAGTCTTTGCGTAGACATAAAAACAGCTGATGGTCAGGCGGTGATTAAGGATTTGGTGAAACACTGTGACGTGCTTTTTCAGAATTTTACGCCGGGAATTATGGCTCGTTATGGTCTCGACTATGCTGAAGTGTCAAAAGTAAACCCTAAGATAATTATGTGCTCTGTTTCGACATACGGGCAAGAAGGGCCCTTGTCTGAGCGGGTTGGCAATGATCTTGTCGCTCTTGCTGCGGGTGGCCTTTTGCACTTGGTAGGAGATCCGGAGGGTTATCCTGCATATCCGGCCTCCGCTATCGGGGATCATATGACAGCCTTAAATGCCTTCGGATCAATAATGGCCGCTTTGTTTCACCGACAACGCACCGGTGAGGGACAGCACATCGACCTGGCTCTAGTGGACTGCACTTACAACTCCCACGACTGGGCGCTTGCCGCCTACAGCGTAACCGACGGCAAAGTGGACCCTAAGCGAGGGGGGTCACAGAGGGCCGGAGCGTTCCCCTATGGCGCGTTTAAATCTAAGGATGGGTATGTCGCTATTGGGCTCATAACTGAGGAACATTGGGTAACTCTGGTGAAGAGGATGGGGCGGGAGGAACTCTTGACATCGCCAGAATTTAAAACCAACCGCTGGCGGATTCAGAATCAAGATGCGCTCCGCGTCATTATTGAAGAATGGTTGCAATCTCTCGAGAGCGACGAAGAGGCTATACGAATTATGGCCGACGAGCTGCGCTTGCCGGTCGCTCCAATTCTTTCGATCGGGCAATTCGCGGAAGACCCTAATCTGAGTCAACGCATGATTGAAAAAGTGCCCAGCGCTGATTACGGGGAACTCATGCTCCTGAAGTCACCGCACAAGTTTTCAAAGACACCTCCGCGTATTCCAGGCCCCGCCTCTAGGCTCGGGGAACATACCCAAGAACTTCTTGGAGGCCTGTGTGGGTATTCTTTTGAACGAATTGAGAGATTGCGAGCGGCCGGCGTGCTGGTAGAGAATCCGGAACCTTGAATACGATTTGGACGCGGTATCCGGGAAGGCCGTAACGTCTAGAATGGATTAGCTTTTGAGTTTTGGGGGAATTGGTTGAAACCCATGGTTCCCTTTTTGGTCTAGTAAATTCGCGCCGATTAAGCGCTAAGGAGAGATGTCATGTTACCAGTCGGGTATCTGCCGTGTACACAAGACCCGCCTTCGGGCAAACACATGGGCCGTGTGATAGACGAGCTTGTCGCGGAGGCCCAAGAAGCAGAAGCCAGCGGTTGGGATGGTTGTTTTCTTACTGAACATCACCAGCAAGAGGACGGCTATTTACCCAACCCACTGTTGCTAGCGGGGTTGGTCGGAATGAAAACCACCCACCTGAAAGTTGGGACGTGCGTTTTGTTGCTACCGTTGCACCACCCGGTGCATGTTGCCGAGGATTGTGCGGTGGTCGACTTGGCAACCGGGGGACGTCTTGTCTTGAGTGTGGGCGTAGGCTACCAGCCTCACGATTTTGATGCGTTTGGTATTTCCATCAAGGAGAGGGCCGCTCGGACGGAAGAGGCGGTCGACATCATTCGCCGGAGCTGGACCGGCGAACGTTTCTCTTTCGAAGGGAAACATTTTTCGTATGAGAATACGCTTATTACTCCAAGGCCGGCCCAGAAGCCGGGGCCCCCTATTTGGATGGCTTCTTGGACGCCGATAGGTTTGCGGCGGGCCGGGCGTTTAGCCGACGGATGGATTGCTGATCCGGTCCAAAGTCTCGGGGTTATTAGGGATTATGCGGCGCGTTATCGAGCGGCGGCCGAGAAGGCGGGGCGCCGGCCTTTTATCTGCCTGATGCGGGACGCTATTGTGGCTGATGATATGGCAGGAGCCGAAGAAGCCAGCGACCCCACGATGTACACACACCGTTTTTATTTTCAATATGATGCCTACGTTGAAGACGAGCACATTAA
>CAZSWX010000059.1:0-8727 GCA_964610865.1 uncultured Enterobacteriaceae bacterium | reverse complement strand
AGATACGTACTCATTACCCGCGTTCGGTTGAGGAAGAAATATCGATCATGGAACAGGAGTCGACCCTTTTTGGAGGCGATGGAATGGTATTCCACACTCCAGACTTCATGAAGGAAATCTGTGCTCAAGTGACGATGGAAGCACGTGGATCGAATGAGATAAACCAATCCTCCGGGGTGAGCGTCCGCATGACAATAAATAATTTCGAGAGTTTAGTGAGCAACGCGGAGAAAAGGGCAGTTCGTCTGGGGGAGAAGCAGGTGGTACCTCGTATCAGCGACCTGCATGCCGTTTACCCCTCAACGGCAGGTAAGATCGAGTTAGAATACATGGGTGAAGAACAGTCTGACGGAGATCTCATTGACCGATTAGTAAACCGAGCAATACAAGCCGTGTTTGACAAATATATGAAGATAGAGAATTTACAGCCGGTCATTGACTATTTTCATGCCGGAGGTGGGGCTGAAGTTTCAGATATGATGTCGTCTCAAGAATATTTGAAGGGCATGCAGAATGTTGAAGGTATACCCGAAAGCCTGGCGATGTTGGGGATTGAGGATGAACCGAGCTTTGTTTCTACGGCCACGGAGTTTATTTTGGAAGGGCTTCATTTGCATCAAAAACTAAACAAAGAGCGCGACGGCGGGCGCCAAACCTATCGTGCCTAACTAAGCGGCGCACAAGATATACTCCCCTTCAAAATGATCAAGATTCGTTATACCGATTGGGACGGAAGCCAGCGTGTCCGGTTATCTGCGGATAAGATTTTTGAAGAGCTAGCCGATCAATTGTCCAAAACAGATGACATGCAACAGGCGCTTGATCAGCTCATGAAACAGGGAATGGGGCCGGACGACGAAAAATTGAAAGGACTTGATGATCTCGTACGCGATTTACGAGAAGAAATGCGAAAGCGGTATCGAGATTCGAATTTACGGTCCTCCTTAGACGAAATGAACGAGCGGCTTCAAAGTATTCTCGATCGCGAACTTTCAACGATTGACGAAAAGAAGCACCAGGACTCTGACTTGGCAGACAAGTCCCAATTTCTCGAAAGACTTCCGCAACGCTTAACGGAGAAATTGGACAGGCTAACAGATTACGAATTCGAGGATACTATTGCTCAAGCTGATTTCGATGATCTCATGCGAGAGTTTGAGAACATCGGATCTCTTGAAGATTTCCAAAGCCGTTTTAACGACTTGTTCAATGGGCCTAGGCAGTTGAGTTATGAAGAGGCTCTTGAACTCATGAAAGAAATGCAACAGCTTCAGGAGATGGAGCAAAATTTGCTCTCAGGAAATCCCGAAAAAATTGACCCGCAGCAGCTCCAGGATCTCATGGGACAGGCTGCAGGCCAAGATTTTGAGAATTTGCAAGAAATGCAATCAATGTTAGAAGAGGCGGGTTTCTTGATCTCAAAAGAGGGGCGTGTCCAGTTGTCCCCAAAAGGTGTGAGACGCATAGGCCAATTAGCACTCCAGGACATTTACACGAACCTATTGCGTGACAAGAACGGTACGCATTCTGTTGACCATCGTGGCCTGGCTGAAATCAAGATAGACCAGACCCGTTCTTATGAATATGGTGACCCGATGCATCTTGACCTTGTTGGCACGTTAAAAAAAGCGGTCCAGCGAAAGGTCGAAGTGCCATTATCTCTCCGTCCCGAGGACTTTACCATTTTCGATACTGACCATAGCACAACGACGTCGACAGTTCTTCTATTAGATATGAGTTGGTCTATGAGTTGGGAGGGGAGATTTGGGGCGGCAAAGAAGGTCGCCCTCGCGTTGGAAAGTTTGATACGAACCAGGTACCCGCGCGATTATTTTTCCATCGTTGGATTTTTCACTAGGGCGGTCGAACTGAAGGTCAAAGATTTGCCAGAAGCCAGCTGGAATATGGGAGATCCCTTTACTAATCTTCAGGACGGGTTGCGTCTTGCCGGAGAGCTTTTGCGTCGTCATCCGAGTCATAACCAACACATCATTGTTGTTACGGATGGCCAGCCGACCGCGTACTTCTCCCGGGGAAGGCTTTACTGTGAATGGCCACTTTCTTTCGGTGGCATCAGTATGAAAGCGGCGCAGGAAACGCTCCGCGAAGTTGAGAAAGCCACTAAACGGGGGGTTACTATCAACACCTTCATGCTCGATGATAGTCCGAGTTTGCGAACCTTCGTCGATAAAATGACAAAAATGAACCGCGGCCGGGCCTTTTATACGCGACCGGACAATTTGGGTGAATATCTACTAGTTGACTATGTGGGGAATCAGCGGAAGAGAGTATAGGCGTTTGTTGGTGGTCGCACGCTCAAGTAGGGTTTTCCGAAATGGTCTTAGCTAGAGCACGTTCCTCTTCTAGTTGCATGTCTGAGAAAACGAGGGCCTCGATTTTGCGGTAATGATGCAGGGCCGCTTTGACCTTTTCCCGGCCCTCTCGGGATTCAAGGTCTTTAAGCTTGTCGGTGATCCAGGAGAGATGCACCTTCTCGTCGTCACGCATCACCTTAAGTATCTCAAGTGTCTTGGCGGCGACGTCGGGCCGGGTCGAATGTTCAGCATACCGCTTGTGGGCCCGCTCGGATACCACGCATGTGAGGGCCAAAAGGTCGAGAAATTTCGAAGGAAGGCCTGCCTTTCGCCGGAGCTGCCGGTGGTAGCCATTATTAATGCGCATTGGCGCTCCGCCAATCGTCTTTATCCTTTCTGTCCAGAGCCAGGCGTGATTAGTCGCGTCAGCAAGGTGTCGAGCCAATTTTTCCTGAATATTCTGGTTTTCCGCCAGGTTGATTAATCGTAAAATCAAATCAGCTCCTCGCAATTCGGCGTCCCGGTAATAATTAAACAGCAGAATTTCATACGAGTTCTTTTCCATGTCATTCCCTTCCACTTTTCAGGCTTTGGGTATCACGATGGGCATAAATGAAAAAGTCGGGAAAGCGGTTCGGTGTTTTGGTAGCGGTTCAAAATGGTAACTTTTCCAGCGTCTTAGCGAGCACATCGAGATTGTCTATCTCGGAGTCGGGCACAAATAGTTCTGAAATATCTTTAGAATGTTTCGTGGGTTCGTAGTACACGGACCTCGTCAGTTGCTTGAGTGACCGCCCGGAGGGGCCGGCGAATGTCTCCAGTAAGTCCTCTCTTTTCCGCTTTTTGCGGTTGAGCCAAACACTATGTATTCCTGAGTTATTTGCGCCAGCGACGTCGTGTAGAAGGGAATCTCCAACATAGATAGCCTGATATGGTTGGCAGCCTGCGCGTTTAAGCGCTTTATCAAATATAAACGGCTCCGGTTTTCCCACAGGGAACTCTCCTCCGACAAAGATATCCTTGAAAAAGTGAGCAATGCCGGTTGCATCAATTTTAGAGCGTTGCATGCCGGATGCTCCGTTTGTCAATATACTGAGATGAAACCTACCCTCTAGCCCTGAAAGACAAGAAACCACATCAGGGAACGGACGACAATTGATCAAGCGTTGTTGCCAATAGGTTTCAGCCGCGCGATTTTCGGTGTCTTCGTCGTGGTGGTTAAACTTTTCGAGAGCTTTTTTCCAGAGAGACACGAGAATGGCCTGACCTGACTCTAGTGGGCGAAGGTAACGATCGTAGTTATCCCAGGCATGGTCTGATGCTGCTCGATAGCGATCCTCGAGCGCCGCAGGGTCGATGTCTGGCCACTTCTGGACGATTAATGAACAGGCCGTCCGCAAAGCGTTGTCTATAGCTATGCCGTCGTCAGCAAGTGTTCCGTCAAAATCGAAAAATACAGCCTTTAACATTTGGAAAGGAGAATATAATGTGCGGATGACTACTACAAAGACGGTCATTCTGCCTGTCGTAGAGTAACTATGCAACTTTGCATTTCTGCCGACCTGCAGTAAACCTCCGAGATATAAAAGAATAAAGGAGACCTGGTGCCTCAATACCGAAACCGACTGGTGTGCTAACTCCTGGTATGAGTTAAATGTTGAAGGACCAGTGAAACAAAAGCTGCTTGCCGCGTTGGTACTTTCCGTTCGCCGACGAATTTAAAAATCGCGGCCAGGATGGTTTAAAGGGCGTCGTGGAAATCAGTAATATCAGGACAATTTAAAAAATGAATCAGATGCGAGCGAGGTGCGCGTGGGGGGATAGAGGTCACTTGTGATGACGCCTTCGCTGGCGCGTGGATTTGCTCGCTTCGGAAATTGCTGTTAGCTAAGGAACCCACAAGGGGAATAGACACAGGTCTGTTGAACAACCCTAGGTCGAAGGCAAAGTTAATGTCTAGACGGGGAAGTCTTACGAACCCCTAACGTAAGCCTCGCTACAACACCTTTGTGTACGTGTGATAGTGTATGCCGTAGTTGCGGCACACCAAACGGGCGGCCTTGCTTTCAAAAACAGTAGGGGTGCGCGGGCCGTCTATTCGTCTTTTTGTAGAGGACCATTGAGCGAATAGCATACAGGGATTCCAGTTACATTCTTTTCTTTGCACCCGTATTAAATGCGTCAAAAGCGCAACTGACTTGTGGAAGGAGTATCTCTTGCGTAATGGATGGTTAGGGCGAAAGGATATAAGGAACGTCGCGATAATTGCTCACGTCGACCATGGTAAGACGACTCTTATCGATGCTTTGCTCAAGCAAAGTGGAACATTTCGACCCAATGAAGAGGTGGAAGACCGAGTGATGGACTCGTTCGCGCTGGAGCGGGAACGCGGCATTACAATACTAGCGAAAAATGCCGCCATATCGCATGCAGGAGTCAAAATAAACTTTGTGGATACACCTGGGCATGCCGATTTCGGCGGCGAGGTTGAGCGCTCTTTGGCTATGGTAGATGGCGTGATGCTCCTAGTTGATGCTTCCGAAGGCCCCATGCCTCAGACCCGATTCGTGCTTAAAAAAGCGCTCGAGGCCGGTCTTCCCTCGATTGTTTGTATAAACAAGATTGATAGAAAAGATAGTCGGATATCATACGTTCTTAACGAAATTTACGACTTATTTATTGATCTCGGGGCAACGGAAGACCAGCTAGAATTTCCGGTGGTGTACACTAACGCCCGCGCCGGAGTAGCCAAAGCAAGTCTAGAAGAAGACAGCGACAGTCTGCTTCCTCTCTTTCGATTGATTGTGTCCGCTTTGCCGGGTCCCCAAGACGCTATAAATGGTACGCTTCAGTTTCACGTGAATAATCTTGATTACAACGATTACGTGGGGCGCATTGCTATTGGCCGTATAATCCAAGGCGAGCTCCACGCGTCCCGTACGTACTCGGTCTGTCGCGAGAATGGAACTTTTGAGGTTTGTAAAATCGCGCAACTTTACAGTTGGAAGGGACTCGAGCGAGTGGAGATCGAGTCCGCGCACGCCGGTGATATAGTGGCAGTCTCGGGCATTGACAGAATCGAAATTGGAGAAACGATTTCAGAAGCCGAAAATCCAGTTGCGTTACCCAACATAAAAATTGATGAGCCAACTCTAGGGATGTTGTTCGGTGTGAACACAAGTCCATGGGCAGGCCGCGACGGCTTGTATGTTACCTCACGAAAAATTCGAGAGCGCCTGTTCAGTGAAATGCACAGAAACGTGAGCTTGCGAGTAGAAGAAACGGATTCCCCTGATGCCTTTAAGGTAATGGGACGCGGGGAATTACAGCTCTCTGTTGTAATCGAGACGATGAGACGTGAGGGCTACGAATTACAAGTTTCTAAACCAACTGTTATTGTAAGAGAAACGGACAAACAGCTCGAGGAGCCGATGGAATTGTTGATGATCGATGTACAGGAGGATTACGTTGGTCAGGTGTCGCAACTAATGGCGAAGCGTAAAGGGGTGATGATGCAAATGGGCCCCGCGGAATCTGGCAGAGTTCGTCTGGAATATTCGATTCCCTCCCGCGGTTTAATCGGTTTCCGGTCACATTTTCTTACTGATACCCGCGGTACAGGGGTCATGAACTCGCTCTTCAACGGCTTCGATGTCTGGCAAGGGTCTATAGCTGGAAGGGTTAATGGAGCCTTAGTCGCGGATCGAGAAGGCCCAGCAACTCCCTATTCGTTATTTCATCTCCAGGAGAGGGGGGTCTTTTTTGTACCCTCGGGTACAAAGGTCTATGAAGGTATGGTGATCGGAGAGAATTCTAGGAATAAAGATCTCGACGTGAACGTATGTAGAGAAAAGAAACTGACTAATATACGCGCGGCTGGGCGCGACGAGGCGGTTCGACTCGTCCCATGTAAAGTGATGGAACTGGAAGATTGTCTAGAGTGGATTAGTGAGGACGAGCTGGTTGAGGTTACGCCAAATTCCGTGCGCATGCGCAAGAAGATTCTAGAGCAAAATATGAGACCAAAACGACGAGTTAGTGAGTTAGAGCGCACCGGCTAGGAATATCGGCATCATGGCTTTGGAGAACGACCTGAAACTACTGCTTGGCGGGGAACAAGTGTCTAACAGTCGCGCCGATTTGGAAATAGTTTCGCATGACGAATCTTCCTGTGTTCCCGTTGTGCCGGACTTGGTTGTATGGCCATTGTCCACGGAAGACGTGTGTAAGGTGGTTTCGTACGCTTGCGACCACGGGGTTCCAATAACACCAAGGGGCGCTGGATCCAGCCTCGAAGGAAATTCAATCCCGGTGAAGGGAGGTATCGTCATAGATCTATCCCGCATGGATAGGATATTAGAAACTCATGTTGCAGATCTTCAGGTGACGGTGCAGGCGGGTGTTGTATACCGAGACCTGAACGAGAGACTTCAAGCATATGGATTATTTTTCCCCCCGTCTCCAGGTGGAAGTTCAGACGTAGCGACTATAGGCGGAATGGTCGCCAACAATGCCAGCGGGATTTATTCCGTCAAATATGGAGGTACCAGGCGACATGTCCAGGCGGCTTTGGTTGTTACAGGCACAGGAAAGCTAATACGGATCGGAACGCGAAGCCGTAAAACTTCGTCCGGTTATCACTTGCTTGGTCTTCTAGTTGGTTCTGAGGGTACACTGGGGATTGCCACCGAAATAACCCTCTCCTTAGCTGGTTTGCCTTTGGCAAGCCAGCGCGGAGCGTTTGCTTTTTTGTCCGAGAAATCGGCTGTGACTGCAATCGCTTCTATGATGAAATTTGGAGTGGATCTCGCGGCGGTTGAATTCCTTGATACGCGCTCTATTGCTGCGTTGAATCGTTTCGGAAATTTTGGCCTGCAGGAGTGCCCTTCATTATTCATCGAAGTACATGGGTCTACGACGACGGTCCGCGAAATATTTGGCACGGCGGCAGAACTCTGCAAGGAAAATCACGGGAAATGGATAAACTTACCAAACGGGCGTAATCCTTGGGATATAAGGCATTTTACTACGCGGGCGATCGAGGGCCTCGATCCTTTGGCAAAGACGATAAGGACTGACATTGGATTTCCGATTTCGAGGCTGCCTGATGTCGTAGTGAAAAGCTATTCCATTGCAGCGCACAGTGGAATGGAGTTGCACACGTTCGGGCACGCCGGGCTAGGCATTCTACACGCTCTGATTAGGCAAAACCCGAACGATGAGCTTGGATGGGTTACCGCTAATCGCGTTAAGGACGATATCGTAGACTTTGTTTTGTCGATTGGTGGGACGGCTTCGGCAGAACATGGAATCGGATCCGGAAGTCGAAAATATTTTGCAGCGGAACACGGACCTTCGGTTGGTCTTATGAAAGAAATCAAGAGCATTTTTGATCCTGAAGGCATTCTGAACCCTGGAAAAATATGGATCTGAACCGTCCTATCAATTTTTCACTTGTGGCGCTCCGTTATCTCTTGGTTACTCGCGTGGCGGATCTCAGCAAAACGGACGCCCGCGATCGGCAACGCGATGAGCCCCTGAAGAATAATAGTAAGGAACTGGACTGCGTTCAGTACTAGTCCGTACGCCAGCGCTTCTACTTCACTCACTCCGTAAATCCCGAGAGCGAGCTGGCATGCGTACTGATAAGGACCGATCATACCGGGTAAATTCGGTAATGCGGTACCAAAGCTTATGAAAATAAAAATAACTAGAGCTGCACTGAACGGCGCGGAAAGGTTGAAGGCCTGGATCATGACGTAGCTAGACAAAATAGGTAGAAACCATAGGGCCAAAGAGAGGGCTAGAACGCTGAGCAAGAGTCTAGGGTTTGGTAGAATTTGCATCCCGTCCACTGCAGCGGCTAAAAGGTTCTTCACTTTTGCGGCATATCGGTCAGGGATAATTGGGCTAATTAAGCTATCCACGAACACATTCCCTTTCCACCAGAAGAGTAATACTGCCGTGACCAATAAAACCGCTATTGACGCCGGTACGATCGCACCCTGCCGTACCCAAGTGGGTAGGGTTTCGACCATTAGCAAGCCCGTTAAAAGATAAAAGACGATGCATAGGGAGTCCATCATTTTTTCGACCACGAGGTTGCCGACCACATTGGATATGGAAACGGTGGAGCGTTTGGATAATAACCAAGGCCGGACGACCTCGCCCAACCGAACGGGCAACAAATTTATTGCCATATAGGCCACAGAAGTGATGACCCAGAGTTTACCTAGCTTTATTGTCTCAAGTGGTCGCACCTCAATTTGCCAACGCCAAGCCCGGAGAACCATCATTGAGAAGCTTATTCCGACCGCTAACACTAACCAACTAATGCGGATATTCCCTAGAGCCGAGCCAAGTTCGTCCAGTGGAACATTACGAAAGGCTAAATAAAGGAAAACTGCGCTTA